>JABEUL010000191.1 GCA_013044465.1 Acidimicrobiales bacterium | reverse complement strand
CATAAACATATTGGCCAATTGTGATTAAGTTCTTGCCAGAATTGCATATTCAAGAAGCGAAAGAAATGAAACAGCCATTACTTAAGCAGCCTCCTAGAAATCTCCGACAGAACCCATTGAAAAAAGAAAGTGTCGAAATGGTTCGCATCAAGGCCCTCTTTGCTATTAGTCGATTGACCCCTGCAAGTGAATTGGCATCTAATATCGACTCCATCAATTCGTGCAGCACTTGGTGAGCGGGTCTATTTTTAAGGGAAATTACCAACATGGGGCGTCCATTAGCACCCCAACTTAGCTTTGACCTAACAGATGCCAATGTTTCCCTCAAGATAAAGAGTGGCATTTCAAAATCGTAGGTTCGACACGCAAAACCCATATCTCGGACCAAGATATTAAAGTCCCTTACACCAAGCTCTGATTCCCATATGGGAATTGTTCCCCCCAAGTATTTCAAGTAGTTTGTAATATCTTCCCTTGGTTTCATCAGATCTTGACTAGCATTCACGACCCTATTGTCACACGTCGATATGACAATTTGGCCCATAAAATGCTGATATTGAGGATGAAAACCTCGCTATCACAAGTAGATAATGGACACATCTTGGCCTTTTAAACCCGAATGCTTTCAAAATTTGCTTTTATTGGGCAATTCCAGGTTGGGCTAAGGTGGAAGCGTGAGTCGGCTAGGTGGCTGCGGTGCTCCATTTATTGGAGGCTGAGGAAGGTCGGGGCTCCATAGGGCAGAGTGCTGGCTAACGGCCAGTCAGGGTGACCTGCAGGACAGTGCCACAGAAAGGAAACCGCCGATGGCTTTTAGCACAGGTAAGGGTGAAAGGGTGCGGCAAGAGCGCACCAGCATCAAAGGTGACTTTGATGGCTTGGTAAACCCCACTCGGAGCAAGGCAAAATTTGAGGTGGGCTGCCCGCCTAATACTTCATGGTATGCCGCTTAGATGGATAGCCACCCAAAGAAAATCCACATTTTCTTGGACAGAACCCCGCCTACAGGCCGACTCACTTTAAAATTATGGGGTTTTATGGAACGGTTTCACGTGGAACGAGTATGCAACCACACTGCTCACAGAGAACTAAGTCATTTACAGAGCTATGTTTAACTTGGTCAAGTTCGGTTGCTGAAAGTTTCATTTGGCAGCCTCCGCAACTTCCATGAACTACTTGAGAAGCCGCCACTTTTAATCCACCAGCTCGGGTCTTTGAATATTTCTCAAGAACCGACATATCCACAGTTTCTCTAACTAAGTTAGCTTCAGAGGATATTTTTTCAATCTCTCCTCTTAGTTCCTTTTCACTTAAACCGATCTTAGTTATGGTTTCTTCTATTTCTATCTCAACTGACTTAAGCTCGTTTTCTCCCCCTGAGACCAAGTTTTGTACTGGTTCGATTTCTTCCATCTCCCGCAACTCTTCATCATCTATTTCGTCTCTTCTTGCTTGCAGGGCCTTTAGCTCATGACTCATATTTTGCAAGTCTTTCGAGCCATATTTTGTTTCGCCATAAAGTTGACCTTCGAGCTTTTTGATTCTAGAAGTTATTTCTCTTGACTCACTATCACGCTCTGATATTTGAACCATTGCTTTTTCCAATACTTCCCTATTTATCTCCAAGTCATTGACTAATTGTTGCTTTTTTTCTTCAAGTTGGTTTAGACCTAGCGACAAAGTGAGAATACTAATCTCGTGTTCCAGGTGATCAACTTGGGAATCTAGCTCTTGAAGCTTTAATAAATTGTCCCAGTTAGAACTCACGGGCTCCCCTTTCATCGATAAATGTCTTTGCTGAATTTAGGGCCATTTCCGTCGAGTGGTCCCCAATCAAAAGCGCCTCATCCCAGGGAAGCCATTTGACTTCTTGACTCTCGCCTTTGGGAGGATTTGGATCAGAATCTGAGGATTCTAAAAGAAACCGGAGATCGTAGTGTTGATGCCCTTTTGCCGCTGGGTGCAAGTCGATGTGGATGATATTCACTTCTCCCCTGAAATGTGAGATTTCAAGTCCAGTTTCCTCCCTGCACTCACGCAACGCTGCTTCCCATGGCGTTTCACCCACATCAATATGACCGCCAGGTTGCATCCACTCGCCAAGTATTTTGTGCTTATGAAGAATTACTCCTCGCTCACCTACGATGATTCCAGATGCGGTTACATGCATTGCCTGAGCTGATTCTGAATAAGGATCGGCAGTGTCTTTCAAGAACTTCATCAACTCCTCAATTGAATAGAGTTCCTTTTCATCACTACTGAGGGTTTTTCTCTCATCCAACACCGATTCAGTGGCAATCTTTGACTGTTTGAACCTAACTAATGGCGACCTAAGTTTGACTTCGTCAATCAAACCTCTGCTGTTAGCTATAACTGGGTGTCGCCTAATTTTGTGATCAACTCGCAATAGCTCAGCACTAGTTAATTCATCAATCTCACAGCCTGCCTCCTGGCACACTAAAAGCCCCCCTAGGTAGTCCCACACACCCAAACCCTCAAGTGAAACATCTACATAAGCATCCAAACCAGATTCGGCCACCGAACAGATCTCTAGGGCAGCTGCACCAAAGCTTCGATACTGGCGCCATCCTAAGTGAGTTTCTGGGAAACCGGAAAATGAAACGAAAGAATCACTGAGGTTTGATTTTCTCTCCACTTTTAATAATTTTCCATCCCTAAATGCTCCACCTCCCCGAATCGCATGAAAAGTCTTGCCAGACCCGTGATCTTTCACTAACGACACCCATGGACCCAAAGAGTCTAAAAAACAGATGCTGGTAGCGTGCCATGGAATGCCTCTTGAGCAGTTCGTGGAACCATCGACTGGGTCAATTACAGCAATTACTCCACTGTGGAAAGATCCTTTAGGTCTGGTTATGCCGGACTCTTCACTTAAAACTTGAAAGCCATTTCCATGGAGAATCTCTAGAGCCAGGCTATCGGCGGTCAAATCGAGTCCGTACTGGCCCTTCCGCTCACCCGGTTTCCTAAGATCATTAGACGACTTGAGAGATTTTCCAATCTCATCAGCCACTTCTTGGGCTATCTCCAAGACTTTACTTTCCTCCATGGTTACACACTATTAGCTAAATAGAGTCCACGTGCAACGCCTCACAAAGTTGCCTGTCCCCGATTCAAATTTGCCTCAAAGTGGCACCAACGCCAACTCCTGCTCAGCTGGGGAATCCTCGAAAGGGCTCAAATTGACATTGGAATCTTGTAGTCAAGAGTCTGAATTTGCTAAAAACACCTCAGACGATGATTCGAAGATCCAGATCCCAATACACTGAGTCTGGATACGGGAATCAATGATGTTTTAGATCGGGTAGGTATTAGATACAAAAAGTTCCTAGAAAAAGATAACGGTGAGGTCTTTGGCAAGATCAACATTGGGCTTCAGCACAACTCGCAACCTTGGCAGCAAGTAAATGCCAGGCAGTTCAAAAAAGAAAGGGGTTCTTTGGCGTTGCCTAGACATAGTCTTGAAATTAGTGATGCCTTTCCCGAAGACGAACTGGATCGTGATCTAGAACAATAAACAGCTGTATTCGTTAAATGAAATGCTGACCTCCTCTCGAGGGCTAAAGCCGAGGTATTCCTTTCATGGCGGCAACCTCATACCGCCTCCGCTTTAGAAGTTCTCGCTTACACTTGTGGCGGACTTTGTGCAAAATACCTGTTAATTGTTAATGCATCCCCCGGTTTCCTAAACCGTGCGTCGCAGGTTCGAGTCCTGCCGGGGCGCCAGATAATAGGAGGTCAGGGGCTTATAGGTTCTACAGAAAATTAACAGAATTCCAGATTTGGGAATCTTTTGGGAATCAAATGTGCTAGGTTGGTTTCGTGCAAGGGCATTTAGAACCCAGGGGGAAAGGAACTTGGCGGGCAAAAGTCTTCCTTGGTGTTAACAAAGATACAAAACGGCGAATGTATCTAACTCGCACAATTCATGGCACCAAACGACATGCACAAGATGAGCTAAGTCAACTCCTAGTTGAAGTGGGAGCAGGAGCAGATGCGACAACTGAAGGTACCATGGCTGAGCTTGTCAGAAAGTGGCTAGAGATAACTGGCGATTCATTATCCCCTACCACTCTAAATGAGTACAAGCGTTTACTGGGTCGACATATATTGCCGAATTTTGGGACACGTAAAGTTAGGGGTTTAAGGGCTTCTGATTTAGATACGTTTTATACGAGGCTTAAGAAATCAGGTGGCGTAGATGGCCAGCCACTGAGTGCTCAAAGTGTAAGACATATTCATGCTTTGATTCATAGGGTACTCAGCCAAGCAGTCAAATGGGGCTGGGTAACGTCTAATCCGGCAAGCCAAGCTAGCCCGCCTAAAGTTAGGAATAGTCAAATCATTGTTCCAACTGTTAATCAAGTCGTCAACTTAATAGATACCGCCTCATTATCTGACCCAGGTTTCGGGTGTCTCTTGCGACTGGCAACTATTTCTGGTGCGAGACGTGGTGAGCTATGTGCACTCAGATGGAGTGATGTTGATCTTAAAAAGGCATAGTTACAATATCTCGCTCAATTGTAGGAGATCGAAACGATCAAATGATTGAAAAGGACACCAAAACTCATTCCAGCAGAACAATATCTCTTGATAGCGATACTTGCCTGTTACTACAAGTTTGGCATGAAACCTGTAGCGAGAGAGCACGCAAGTGTGGTGTTTCACTAGCTCCCAAAGCTTTCATTTTCTCTGACAGAGCTGATGGAAGTGCGTGTTGGAGACCTGGCAAGGTAACTCTAGCTTTTATGCGGCTATGTAAAGGTCTCCAAATAGAGGGAGCGCGTCTGCAT
>JABEUL010000190.1 GCA_013044465.1 Acidimicrobiales bacterium | reverse complement strand
AGATGCTAAGTCCAAATAAAACAGCCATTGCAGCCATTCCGACAGCAGGAACTACTCCATTCATGAATCGAAATCCAACAAGGTAACCCACAACAATCATCACAAGGACTATAAAAATATTTCGCAAAGTGTCAGTTACTAACCTGCCTACCAAAACTGAGGAAGTAGACACTGGCATTGACCTAAATCGATCTATCATTCCACCTTGAAAGTCCTCTGCAAGTCCCACTGCTGTTGCAATTGATCCGAACGCTGCGGTTTGTGCAATAATTCCAGGCATTAAATATGAGACATAGTTCGAAGTCCTAACTACTATTGCCCCCCCGAAGACATAGCGGAAAAGTACTACAAACATAATCGGCTGAAGGATGGAAAATACAACTAGTGCAGGCACTCTGATATAGCGCAACACATAGCGCTTGGTCATCAAAGACCATTCATATAACAACTAGATCACACATCCTCTCAGGATCAATTTCCACTCGCCTCGTTAGGACTGTTTCCTGTCAGCGAAAGAAATACCTCGTCTAATGAAGGACGCCTAAGAGCAAGTCCAGCAATTGCAATTCCGGATTCATCTAGGGTTCGCACCAAGTTAGCTAGTGCATGTGTGCCATCTCCCACTGGCCTTAAAGTTATTTGACCGCTCTCAGATTCATAGGATGGTGCGTCTACGGCGAATTTAGCAACCGCTTCAGCAGCATGTTGAGAAAGTTCTCGCTTGATGACACTGAACTCAATTAAATCGCCACCAAGGCTCGTTTTGAGTTCATCAGGCGTACCGTTTGCAATTACCTGTCCGTGGTCTATAACTACCAAATTATCGCAAAGCTGGTCGGCCTCTTCAAGATATTGAGTTGTTAAAAGTACAGTCTTGCCCTCTGAGACAAGTGATCGAATCGAATCCCAAAGTCCGATCCGCGACCTGGGATCAAGTCCGGTAGTTGGCTCATCGAGAAAAAGTACAGGAGGCTGGTTGACCAAGCTTGCCGCCAAGTCAAGTCTCCTTCGCATACCTCCGGAGTAGGTTTTCACCTGCCGATCTGCCGCATCTTCTAGATCAAACTTGGAAAGTAGTTCCTTTGATCGACTTCTGGCTTCTTTTCTTGGTAGATGGTAAAGACCGCCAACGAGTTCAAGATTCTCTCTTCCAGTTAGGTACTCGTCCACCGCAGCATTCTGTCCAGCTAATCCGATGATCCTCCTTATTTGAGCTCCGTTTGCTGAAACATTGATACCTTGAATAGTGGCCATGCCACTGTCTAGGGGGATAAGAGTAGTCAGTATCCTTACAGCAGTAGTTTTGCCTGCACCATTTGGTCCTAACAGTCCTAGAACCTTTCCGGTTATGGCCTGGAATGACACGCGGTTTAAAGCCTCGGTCTTGCCGAAGGATTTAGAGACATCTTCTACTGCAATTGCTATTTCACCAGTCATGAATAAACTCTTTTCATTCTATGAGCTAAGCAGTGCCACTTTGAGCGATTTTCAATTAACTAACTATTTTGTAACGACAATAAGACACACTTTTTTGACAGTGGCTGGATTGCTATTCGCGATGGGATGATGAGCCCATGCACTGCTGAGACAATAAAGGGTTGTCAAATAGGTAGTTCGCAGCAATTAAGAACTCATTTGGGTCATTTTGGCATAGAAACTGTGACAAGATCATTAGCTCCACATTTGAAGATTTATCCTTTTCAAGCATCCGATAACTATTCGCGCATAGCTGGTCTCCTGTTTCCGCTCTATGAGTATTCGGCAGAATCCCTTGACAATTAGGTGCCAGCATAATAGAATGACATATCATTCCATTTTTAGGGAGGAGAGAATGACAACTCAGACTGAAAATACGAGAGCTAAGTCAACTAGAGAAAAATCATCGAAGTCCTCGGGAGCCCTGGCACTGCGGGACGAAACTTGGGAACTGATTAGGGAAAAGGGAAAATTACTTGCAACAAATTGTGAAAGGGCGATGAGTGAATTAGGAGACATGTTCGCAAGTGGCTTCTCACCAACGCTTCTCGATTCTGCCACCGAAGGGATGCTCGTCGGTTGGAGCGTTAATCCTTTGGCAGATAAGGTGCTTTCAAGGATTACTGGACTTTGGCTACCCTGGGTTGGAAAGCGGTTCAATCGAGAAAGTAACACTGGAGATAACCTGATGACACGCGAGGCTCGATTTGGCGCAAAAGCACTTTGGCCCCTTTATAAATTCAGTGACTTCGAGGGCAAAACTGCCGGTTTTAGTTTCACTACTTGGGTTGAGAAGGGAAAGGAAGATCCTGAAACCGACGTGCTTGTAATTGACTACGCATCTGTTAAATCAAATCCAAGGCTGATTATTAAATCCATTAGAGATGAACTCGTTGAGGTTGTACCGGGTGCGAATTTAGGCAAAATGCTGTGGAGATCAGGTAATGGAGAGAGTGCAAAGTACACGCTCCTGGCTTATTTTGCTCTAAAGAGCCCGATCGATTAGTAGCTCCAAAATGCCAAATGCCGAACTTGTTAGAAAAAGGCGTGAACAGATTTTAAAAGGAGCCTCCAAGGTAATAGCCGAGAAAGGATATCAAGAAACCAACATATCTGATATTGCCAAAGAGTTAGGAATTGGTCACGGCACCTTCTACCGCTACTTCGACAATAAGCGCCATATCGCCGAGCAAGTTCTTAGCTATGCAGTTGACCAAGTTACACAACTAATTGTCGACGTAGACCCAGAGGCTGCCAACACGATATTAGATTACGAGAACCAGCTTAAAGAGATTGGATCTCGACTGTTCGACTTTTTTAATAACAATCGCGAACTAGCCCAAGTCTTTTTCTTTGAAGCTTACGGAGTCGACAGGGACTTGACTACAAAACTTCAAGAGGTAATAGAACTTTTCGGAACTTATGTGGAGCGTTATTTACAAAATGGGTGTCAGAAGGGTTATCTGCTCCAAGATCTTGACATTGAGATAACTGCAAGAGCAATTAATGGGATGATTTTTGCGGGCGTACTTCGCACATTCCAGAAAAACAATGGCGAAGTCGAGAGAGATCGTTGGATAAAGTCAATCAGCGCACTAATGCTCTCAGGAATGGCTGCCTGAATTGACAAATAATAATCTCTCGGGGAAGGTGATTGCCATTACCGGTGGTGCTAGAGGAATAGGGCTCTGCGTTGCGAAACAGCTTGTCACCATCGGAGCAAAAGTTGCAATAGGCGATGTGGATGATGAGCTTTCGAAACGCCAGGCCGAGTTGATTGGGCAGAACTGTATTGGATTAGGACTCGATGTCACCAAGAGGAGTTCCTTCAAGAACTTTCTTATGAATACAACTGATGTGCTTGGTCCACTCTATGGTTTGGTCAACAACGCTGGCGTAATGACACTTGGACCTTTTCTCGACCAAGACGATTTAAAAGTGCAAAGAACAATTGATGTCAACTTTCTTGGAGTCGTAATAGGCTGCAAAGAAGGCCTATCCATATTAAGAAATAATGAACTAGGTCACATTGTCAACGTGGCATCAATGGGTGGGCGAATCGCACTGCCAGGTGCCGCCGTATACACGGGGACCAAGTTCGCAGTAATAGGACTTACGGAGGCATTGCGAAGAGAATTAAAGGGAGAGCAAATACACATTTCCCTCGTGCTTCCAAGTCTTGTCGACACAGATCTGAGCAATGGAGTCAAAAGGGGAAAGGGGATGCCCACTGTTTCCCCAGATATGGTCGCAAATGCTATTGTGGCTGCACTCAGCTCGAATAAGAATTGTGATCTCTACATACCCAAATGGATGAAAGGAGCCGACATTTTATCGAGAGCAACGCCAACTTTTGTGCTTAACGCAATCCGAGATTTAGCAGGTGATAGACGAGTGCTGTCAGATCTTGATAGCCAGTCGCGTGTTGACTATGAGAAAAGAATTCTGAATTAGTGCTATAAAAGATTCCTAAAATTTTAAATGTAACTTCAAGTAAGTTAAGTCACGTTTGATCAAAAACTTCCAGACTTAAGTCTAGCGTTGCGTTCTATTTGGTAAAGTTTCTTGGCAAATAATCAATATAAAAACCTATTGACCTAAGACTGCTGAGCAAATTGCAGCTCATACAGTTCCTTGTAAAGGCCATTTGCTTTCAGTAGTTCTATATGAGCGCCTTGCTCGACAACTCGACCTTCATTAATTACCAGAATGAGATCAGCATCCCTTACGGTTGAAAGACGGTGAGCAATTACTATAGAAGTTCTCCCGCTTAAGGCAAATTTCAGGGCTTCTTGGACATGGGTTTCAGATTCAGAGTCTAAATGAGCGGTTGCCTCATCTAAGACAACAATTCTTGGAGCCTTTAGCAGCAGTCTGGCAATTGCTATCCGTTGCTTCTCACCTCCACTTAAGCGATAACCTCGATCACCTACTACGGTTTCTAATCCGTCAGGCAAACTCTCAACTAGATTCCAAATATGGGCACCTTTTAACGCCTCAACAATTTCATCTTCATTTGCATCTTGCTTGGCATAAACAAGGTTTGCCCTTATCGTGTCGTGAAACAAGTGAGCATCCTGGGTCACTACCCCGATCGTCTTTTGAAGAGAGGAAAGCTTTGCATCACGCACATCGACGTCGTTTATTGAAATTGAGCCAGAAGTTACATCATAAAGTCTTGGCACCAAGTGGGAGATGGTTGTTTTTCCAGCACCAGATGGTCCCACAAGTGCGACTAGTTGGCCAGGAAGTGCCCTAAATGATATTCCGTGAAGGACTTGAGATGGGATAGTTGTATCTAAAACTGCAACCGATTCGAGAGATGCCAGCGACACCTCCTTAGCACTTGGATATGAGAATTCGACTTGGTCAAAAACAATCTCGCAGGGACCTTCAGGGATGTCTTTTGCATCCGGCTTTTCTTGAATCATTGGCTGTAGATCTAAAACTTCGAAAACTCTTTCAAAAGATACAAGGGCAGTCATAATGTCTACTTGTACGTTAGATAGAGCAGTAAGTGGACCATAGAGCCTGTTTAAATAAGCAGTTAGGGCAACTACCGTGCCAACTGAAAGAACGCCGTCAATTGCCTGTGCACCACCCCACCCGTAGACAAGGGCAGTGGCAAGTGAAGCTGTAAGGGTAAGAGCTACAAGGAAAAATCTTCCATACATAGCCTGGGTCACACCAATATCTCTAACTCTTCCAGCTTTCTTTTCAAAAAGAGACCGTTCTTTGGAGCCATCACCAAAAAGCTTCACCAGGAGAGCACCGGCCACGTTAAATCTCTCGATCATCATCGAGTTCATCTCAGCGTTCAGTTGATAGCCTTCACGAGCCAGATTTCCCAGTTTTCGTCCGACCCATCTCGTTGGAAATATGAATACAGGCAGTATCAATAGTGCCACCAGCGTGATTTGCCAAGAGAGTACCATCATGGTAGCTACGACTAAAAGAACACTCAAGACATTGGATACAACGGAGGAAAGGGTATCGGTGAAAGCCTGTTGAGCACCTAAAACGTCGTTGTCAAGCCGAGTCACAAGGGCGCCAGTTTGGGTTCGCATGAAAAAAGAAATAGGCATCCCGGTCATATGGCCAAATACCATACTTCTGAGTCGGAAAATCAGTCCTTCCCCCACTTTGGCAGAAACATACCTTTGCCCAACCGACAATATGGCATCAGCAATTGCCAGGCCGGCTACTAAGGGCTCACCGTAGAACTATCCGCGCGATAAGTGGGGTAGCATGTTATAGT
>JABEUL010000189.1 GCA_013044465.1 Acidimicrobiales bacterium | reverse complement strand
CTTCCTGCACGTGAATTGCTCCATGGGTCGCAACTGGAGCATATGATACCCAAGCCGACTTCTGGCCAGATATCAACCAACCGCCGTCCACCGCTTTAGCAACAAGTTGACCTTTAGGAGCATCTAGCCCACCTTGTCTCAGTGAGAGAAAATCAGAGCCATGGTCAGGCTCTGTTATAGCCCAACAACCTTTGAACTTCCCTTGCTCGTCCTCGACCCATGGCTTCAAAACGGACTCTTTTAACTCATCACTCCCGAAAAAGGCAATTGACAAAAAAGGAAGCGTGTCAACTAAAAAGCTGGTGGCAAGACCAAGCGAACCCCAACCCAACTCTTCTAAGACCGCCGCTTGAGCATTTGCACTTAGTGGCTCCTGGGGTCCTCCGTACTCTGCGGGCAAAAACATTCTGTGATAGCCAAGACTTTTCAACTCAGCCATTGCTTTGTGGAATGGCGATGACTCAAGAATTCTCTCCTCTGGCGACATCTTGTCTAGTTGCCAAGCAGCTGGCCGCAAGATGTCTCTTGCCACACGATGAGCTTCTTCTTTCAAGAAGCGTTCATCATCTGACAAATTGGAGAGATCTAAAAACGAGACTCCTAAGTCCGATCCATGTATGTCCATGAATGAATCGTAAGAGTTCTGACCTACTCAGAGTAGGGCCAAAAGGCCTAATCTACGTTCATCTATAATAACCAGGGATTTTAATAATTGTTACTCATTTCCAACTGGTTTATGGGCAATCACATTTTGAGCATAATGAGATCACAAAACATCCACTCATGACCCCTATCGAAAGTTGGCTCACCGAATCTAATTCTTGGACAGTCAGCTTGTGAACCAAATAAAACGGTGTAAAAGATTCGAAGCAAATTGGTAAGGCTAGGTGACTTGCTTTTAGCTGCTAATGCATCGCTCCTACTCGGCCCTGATTATCAAGTTGGTACTCGCCATCTTTCAATTTTCTTGAATAATCTTCCTTAACGCTTTTCATAATTCGATTAAGGCCAAAAAGCACTAAAAACAATAAAGAACATACAATGCTTAAAACGCCCAGCCCCGCAAAGATAAGTGCTTCGTCACCAAAATTATCCAGATATGTGCCGACGAAAAAGTTATCTGAACAATACCAGCTTCTCATAATCTCCAGACTTATTATGTGCATTGATACCATATTGATTAGGAATAAAAGCAAGTTGCTACTGACGATCTTTGCGACCTTATTTTTCTTACCCTTGACCATTAATCCATTAGCAATTCCTGGGAAAAACACTATGAAAGCAAAACCGAAAATAGCTTGAGTTAGATTAAATCCCTGCAGAATGTAGACATAATCACACGAATAGGTGAGACTCGATCGATTCACATAAATGGCGGCGACGACGAGGTAAATTATGATCAAGGCGACAAACCATGGATTCACGCGAACCTTCTTAGTTAAATTCGCCATTTAACAATTGCTCCCGAATCAGGCATTTTCCCTCAATGCAAAAATGACGCTCACCTATCCAATGATAAAGCATTACTTGGTCGACCTAAGTAACTTATCTCAACTAAGGAGGCCTGGGCCGAGTTTCAAAACCAAGCATTTGAATGTCGTTTGTAAAATAACTGGTTCCGTGCCGGCAAATAAAAGGAGATGCCACCAAAGTTATGGGTCTGCCGCTTCGAGAACGGATCTAAGAAGTTGATACATTCCTGATGAGGGGTTATTGTGAGGAAAAGCGGTGTCATTCTGGAGATGGTGAGAATTAAGTTCGGATGCCCTATTAACCGCGTTCAAAATAGATGGCATGTATATCGACGGGTCAAGACCCTTGCCAGTTAAGCCATCAAGCTGACGGCGGAGACTGATGACATCAGCGCTTAACAGGAATCCGTAGTGATCTTGAAAGTGCAGGATCAGCCATAGTTCGAAACAGGGGTTCGAGATTGCGACTTTAATACCAGCTTGACGAGCACGCTCACCTGAGTCGTTCAAATCCGGATGGTTTGTCGGCCACTCGAGGTCAAAGACACACCAGATCTCGTCGATCTCGCTCTCTTCGCCAGTGTTTCTGCGCCTAGCCTCCACGACTTTAGAAACAAGAGTCTTGGGGACAAGACCACCCGTATCGGGTTCAACACGAATGTCTACGGCGGCTATTTCACGCACGAGCGGCAGGCTCTTCAGTGCGTTGATATATTCCTGCTCTGTTGGTTTTCTCCCTCGCAGAAAACCAAGAGAGTCTATTTAGGTTCGCGATTTGCCACCCGACGCTTCAGTGATCTCCGGCTGGCTCTTTGTTGCTCTCTGGCCATCACGCGTCTTTTTTAGACAAGCCGAGAGCTCGTTTGAGAATGTACTGATCAAGTTCAGGCACTGCGCCAAACCTTCCCTGAAGGTACGCACGCTCCAAGTTCAGCGATCGTCGAACTTTGTCGCCTCCATACTCGGCAAGAGCAGTAAGCGTTGTAGCCCCATTCTCACCTTTCTCGGTCAGCCAAACTTCGTCACGGTTTAGATGGTTCAGCAAGCTTGTGTCATGGGTCGTAAAGATCAACTGGGCACCAAGTGGGTTGGTTTCTGGATCTTGGAACAGCTCTAATAGCCTGGCAGATAACTTTGGATGGAGACTAGCATCAATCTCATCGAAGAGTAGAACCTGGCCACTTCGGAGCGCACCGAGTACTGGCCCGATGAGGGCGAACCAAGTCTGCGTTCCAACAGACTCGTCCGCTAAGTCAAGCGGAACTTGCTGCCCGGCCACGCGATGCATAAAGCTAAGTTGTCTTGATGGTTTTCCTTGCCTGTGAATCGAACCCTCTCTTTCATGGAAGTCGTCCTCAGCTACTTGTACATCGTCAATGCCTAAGTCGGCGAAGCGCAACATGGACAAAGCCGAATCCCGTGAACTAGCAGATATAAAATCGGGTGGTTCAAAGAGAGACGACTGCATGACAGCTGGGCGATCGTTAAAAAGACTTTCAGTAGACAAAAAGCTCGCTCCGCTTGACTCTATGGGCCGACGCCAGAGGGCTCTGTGTCGGAGCCCGAGTACTTGGATCCCAGAAAGAGCGCGACCAAATGGCTGGATTTCAGGCTCGTCAAATCGCATGGACGCTGATAGCGCTAGCGTTGTCGGAGTCAACATCTCTTTAGTCCCGGCCAACGAACCAAGTCCCCTTCTAAAGCGAATATTTTGATCCTCTCGCTCGAAGATCACACGGCGGCGTCGCTCTGGATAGCTATAAAGACCTTCAAAGCGCACAGAGGCGTCGTCGAGTTCTGCACGATAGGCATATCGAATGTTATTAACCACCATTTCAACTGCATGGGTGGACCCAATAGTCTGCCCCTCGTGAAGCCTAAACGGATCACGAGGAATAAATTCATCCCAATACCGAAGCGAGCCCCCAACGGCGGCTGCCAACCAGGAAATTGCATCCAAAACATTTGACTTTCCTGATGCATTTGGACCGTATATCCCCGCAATCGACAAAACATGCTCGTTGAATGAGCTGAAACCACGGGCCGCAGGCCGAGCCCCATCCACGGCAATCATCGAAATCTCAACTGGCTCGAGAATCGATCGGTGGTTAGCGACTTCAAACCTTAAGAGCATAAGAATTATTCTAGCAATTATAATGCATGCTCATAGCATATTTTGTCATTTTACATCGACATTGCCCACGAACATGCATAGCAGCAACACTTTAGCCATTGCGTACCATCCATACTTCCGACTCGTCCCAGCCTGAAAATCTATGCTCTAAGCCCGCACCTCGATCGAATGTAGGCAATTTATCCACAAAAGGGGCAAAGGTTCAAGTACACGATCTTTCGATTGCCAAGCCGCCTTCCATCGCGAAGTGTCAAGTGGGCACAATTGATCTCTTAGAGATTTCTTCCACAACATCGGATTCGATTTCGATGAAACCTTGAGATTTGTGGAGAAAGGGGGTGATCTCGTAGGACCTAACAGGGCATCTATTAAATTATTGGGGCGCGAAAGTGTATGACTTTGGAAATAGCCAAGATCAAAATAAAAATAAGAGTTCCTACGTAATTGAGTGCATCTAGATGTAATTATGCCACTATGTAAATATGCCGAAAACAAGAACTACACTTACAATTGATGAAGGACTACTTCGCTCGGTAAAGGTTCGAGCGGCACGCCTAGGACTTGGCGAAAGCGAAGTAATCGAGCAAGCTATTCGCAGGGAGATTGGTATGGACCTTTTCGACAGTCTTTGGGAGCGAAATACCTTAACCGAAGAGGACGCTGATCGATTGGCCCTCGAAGCACAACACATTACGCGCAATAAATCTAGTTAAGTCCAATGCGAGTTGTACTTGACGTCAATATTTATATTTCCGCATTATTAAATAGAAATGGTCCGCTTGCAAATGTAATTAGGGCATGGCTTCTTGGGAACTTCGAAGTGGTTGTATCACCAAAGCTGTTGGAAGAACTTGAGAGAGCACTTAATTATAGAAAACTCCAAAAACGCATCCTGCCTTCAGAAGTCCATCAACTGCTGCGGCTAGTTCGTTTCGAATCAATAATATCGAAAGATGCAGAAGACACTACGACAATACGCTCGGCCGATCCAGGCGATGACTACTTGATTGTATTAGCCCAAACCACACGATAAATAATTGTTTCGGGTGACTCCCATCTTCTCGTATTGGCAGAAAACATACCCGTTTACGCTCCAGCCAAGTTTTTGTCAAATCTTTCTACTTCTAATTGGCAGGAGAAGTTCTGAGAAGCAAGTGTGAAACCCGTAATATATTACTGCACGTCCAGATGTAGTCAAACTTCTTCGGTGGGCGGAGAACTCTCTATCGTAACCTGCCTCTCTTCACCCGTATCAAAAAACTGATCCAAATATTCACCGTATTCCAAGTCGCTTGAACGACAAAGGGAAAATATTTCAGCACCAGATTCAATATCCTTTGCAAAAAGATGGTAACACTGTGCCATCAAAAGATACAATGCCCAACCTTCAGAGTATTCATTCGCTTCTTTTTCTGCAAGTTCAATTGCCTCGTCAAATGAAGTAGCTTTCCATAGTGTAATTCGCTCCTCATAAAGATCTTCTTCTATCCAATAAAAAATACACCTCACCGAATACCAATCGGAATCAGTGCTCATTTTAGGGCTACATTACTAAATGGACTGCCGAACACTCTTACATTATACTGCCGATGACAAAATTGCCCAAGATTATATTCCGAGTAACTTTAACGTGTGCAAGGTAGGTAGCCCACCTGGAAGCTGCATATGGATTTGAACACAGCAAAGCTGTAATCAAGCTCTGATATTTTCAAGTCCTTTAGCGGATCTTGTAGATGTTTATTTATCTAGCTTCTCAAATCAGGAGCAATCTAAAAATATTTTAAAGCTCGATTGTACTTGGTTAAATCTTTAACGTAATTTGTACATAAACAATTGTAAACACAAATTATGCTCAGGATTTAGTGATCAAAACAGACAACTTGTTGAAAGGTGGGTCTGTTCTGCCATTCCATATTTGCACCCGATACTATGCCAATTGCTTGGAAACTAACTGTATCCATCTTTGGAATAGTGGATTTCGCAGATATTGAAGCCGTGTCATTAATCCATGTAGAAACGTTACTGCTTCCATTATCAATTTGTAACTGTGAAGCAGCTTGCGCGAAAGCTTGATTAATCATAAGTGAACAGTTGGAAATCCCGGTGCCACAAACGTGGGATAAAAGAGCCTCTGGGTAGGGCTGTAGGACCTTTATTCCGAGCATCTGATCGGTTAATTTAAGAACCATTCCTTCAAAACCACCATCGTAGGAGCTTCCAAGAGAACCTGGTGCGTTGACGAAAGACTGACCAAATTCAGAAAAACCATCAACTATTCCATTGGATTTTTGATTTATCCCATTTGTACCTAATAGTGACGCAAATAGCGCATTGTCAACCATAGGAAAAAACTCGTCACCGATTGCAATTGCCGCTGCATTTTGATATTGGGCGTCACTCGGATTTGCCCTGATCCTATGATCACCACTTTGGTTCCAAGCCTTTAAGGCATTTATCATCTCGGTTTCAACCGGAGTAGTTGGCTTTAATATTGAGAACAAGTTCGGAAGTTCAACTTGGGCTGTCAGATCTGTAGTTGCCGCTGATTCCATTGCAGTTACCACTTCGGCAGGGGTGACTTTGCCACCGTGTGCACTTAGCTCATCATTTAGGGCTTTATTTAGCATCATGGATCGGTAAACCATGCCATAGGAGAACTGGCCATCATTTGCAGAAAACATAGGGGCCGCCTTGTTGTTCCATGAAGTTATTATTCCACTGGGTGGATTTATGACTTGGGGGTGCTGGCTTGTTGGAAGCCAGCCTTGCCATTCACTTTGCCCAGTTCCCCATGTTGGCAAGTTGGGATCTACGTTGCTTGGTCGAATTGGGAGCAGTCCGCTTGAGTAATCGGCAATGCTATTGCGACCAGCATAAAGCCAGTTGAAAGTGAATACTATTTTGGAAGCAGAAGAGATGAAGCTTTTGGCATCATGCGTGTATGCTGGCATGCCGATTTCAAGAAACCCGAGTACTGAATCACCGTCATGTCCATATGTGGATCGCTGATCTACTACTGCCACTGGTTTTCCCCCAGAGGCTGTAGTGAAGCCTTGCACAATCCCATGGACCGTGATGTGAATAGTTCTTGAAATAGTTGCGGCTTGGCCACCACCTGCAACTGTTGGTTTCAAGTTCTGAGTAAAAGTATCTTCGGACATTTGAGTGCATTTGCCCTTAAACATGTAGAAAGTTGACTGGGCATTAACTGGACCACCATTTGGATTGCACAGTAACTCGAGTCTTTGATCTATATTGTCGCTGTTGGCAGAAGTTGCCGACCAGGCGAAGTTAACTCCTCTTCCCATCTCTACTACTTCTGAAGCTCCGGGAATGGCTACACCTGCTGCTTCATAGCCTGGTCCATGAAGATCTTCTTGCAACAAAATCTCGGGATTGAAATAACCTACCTGGGGCCCAAATACTGCAATCGGATGTCCGTTTTGCGAATGTGATGCCCCTACAAGTATTGCGTTTGATTCATCAGTTGGACGATTTATTGTGATTCCAGTCACAACCTGAGCTACTTCCAATAAGGCCGCTTTTTGGCCAAGCATGGATTTTGAATTTCCATTTGGACTCACCTCACCGAGACTTATATTACTCCCGATTCCAGAACCGCACCCAGGAGTCGTTTCAGGAGGCGTTCCTGTTAGTTTTGCAGAAGGGTTATCTGGAATGGCTGAGAGTGAAGGATTCACTTTGCCTGGGATCATGTAGGGAAACGGAGTGCTAATTGATGTAGGTGCTTGAGGATCATTTTGCTCTTTTAGAGCGTTGAATATTGCCACTCCTTGACTTTGTCCAAATGCACTAGTCAAAGCTTCAGTTAATGCAACATTTCCAATTTCATGTCCACCACCGTTTCCTAGGAGGCTGCTTAAGTAATGGCTGTTTCATTTCTTTCGCTTCTTGAATATGCAATTCTGGCAAGAACTTAATCACAATTGGCCAATATGTTTATG
>JABEUL010000188.1 GCA_013044465.1 Acidimicrobiales bacterium | reverse complement strand
TATGGTTCCCCTTTAGGGAAAAACTACAGTTGACGATCTTGTCCGAGGCGAGGTTGTGGTGGAAAATCGTGTGATTGAAGACTTTGCAATCATGAAAGCAAATAATGCTCCTCTTTTTGTGTTGGCCAACACCGTCGACGATATTGATATGGAAATTACCCATGTAATAAGGGGCGAAGAACACTTACCCAATACTCCCAAAGTAATTCTTCTCTGGCAGGCATTAGATGGGAAATTAAATCCTACCGATGATTCACAAAGAGCGCTTCCGACTTTTGCGCATTTGCCACTTTTGGTCAATGAGAAAAGGCAAAAGCTTTCAAAGCGGCGTGACAAGGTAGCAGTTGAGGACTACAGGGACCAAGGAATACTTCCAGAAGCTATGGTGAACTATTTAGCTTTGCTTGGCTGGGGACCGGGAAATGATAGGGAGTTTCTCAATTTGGAAGAGATGGTCGAGCTCTTTGATCTAACCAAAGTGAATTTAGCCCCAGCATTTTTTGATGAAAAGAAGTTGGCTCACTTCAGTGGAACTTACATTAGGGAGCTAGATATCGACAGATTCACTTTGGAAGCAAAACCATGGCTTTCCTTTCCGAGAGCAACATGGGCAGATGCTGACTTTGATCCCAATATTTGGAGCCAAATAGCAGCGTTAATTAAAGAACGAGTGGCTACTTTTTCTGAGATCCCACCTATGGTAGAGTTCTTTTTTCTAAATGAGGTGCCAATGGACACTGACTCTTGGAACAAGGCGGTCATGAGCAATGAGTCTGCCTTTGACATACTTGAAAAGGCACTCGATTACTATCAAGAGTGTAAATGGGAGACTCAAATACTCCATGATGGACTCTCAAATATTGCCGATTCTATTGGGAAAAAGTTGGGAAAGGTCCAAGCACCTCTTAGAATAGCCATCACTGGTCGATCCGTGGGGCCTCCGTTATTCGAATCAATGTTCATATTAGGAAGAGCAAAAGTGCTAGATAGAATTAGCCTGGCACTAGAGCGAGTTAAAGCTGGATATAGCCCAACGGAACTAAATCAGAGTAAGGGTTTGGAGAACTAAGTTGTTATTTCCATTCAAAATAGTCAAGAAGGTAATCCTTATCGTTCTTGGAATTTTAGTTATTTATTACATAGTCACGCTTTTCCAAGTAATTATGGTGTCCCGGGTGAATAACGATGTTCCAGCCCAAGCAATTGTGGTAATGGGTTCCAATGTAAGTGGAAATAGTCCTGGCTCGGACCTTGCTTCACGTTTAGATCAAGCAATTTATCTTTACAACCAACACATGGCTCCCACGATAATCGTTACTGGTTATCAATCCCCCGGTACCACAATCTCTCAGGCCCAAGCATCGCTCAACTATTTAGTAGCCAAAGGAATTAACCCAGCGGCAATTGTTCAAGTTGGCGGGGATGACTCTTGGCAGTCACTTGGACTTGTAAATCAGTGGTGCCAGCAAAAAAAGATTAAGGAAATTCTCTTAGTCTCAGATCCTTTTCACATGGATCGAATTGGAAATATGACCTCTACGCTTGGCCTATCTCCTCATTACGCTCCAACCAGGAAATCTCCTTTGGGGGGAGGGTCAGTCGTCGGGGATTTTGCTTTGGAAGGCGGCGAAGTAGCTGTCGGGAGAGTGTTTGGGTGGACGTTTATGGACTGGCTGCATAACACGTTCCTTGGATGAGGAGATCCGTAGATCAAGCTGGGTGAAAAGTTGGCACCTGCCCAATTACTTGTGAAACATGAATCTCACTTGGGATAAAGTATGTAAATCACCCTTCGGGGGTGGTGTAATTGGCAACACGGCAGGTTCTGGCCCTGTTATTGAGGGTTCGAGTCCTTCCCCCCGAGCAAAATGAAAAGCAGACTCATAACTCTATTTTTGGTGGTCCTGCTTTGCTCGTGCAAATCAGGAAGTTCTTCGATTCCAAACACGCATTCTCAATCCCTCGCCGATCCATCAATAGTTCAAATACAGGGTACAGGCTGGACTTCCTCGGGACTTGGAGGAACAATGTCAAAGCCTTCATCATGCCATTACTCAACTAGCAATGGCTACACCCTTCCCGATCCAACTTGCACGCCCGGGGCAATTGACACCACGGTGACTCAGGCAAATATCTTTTCAACAATTTGTAGGAGAGGTGGCTACACGTCGTCGGTGAGGCCCCCGGTATCATTAACTGAACCTGCCAAATATCTATCCATGTCTGCTTACGGCACCTCCCAGAGTGCCACAAAACTTGAATTCGACCACTTGGTGCCTCTTGGATTAGGAGGAGCTTCTAGCTTGCAAAACTTATGGCCGCAACCTGATGAAGGAACTCCTGCCACATTTGACCCACAGGACCCATACGGAATTAATGCAAAAGATGGCGTCGAAGATCGCCTCCACAGTGCAGTTTGCTCAGATGAAGTTACCCTAAGTGCTGCTCAGAATGCCATTGCCACAAATTGGACAATCGCTGAGTCGATTCTTGGCATAACTCCCTAGTGGCAACTTTCAAGACCTCACAATGGTAGAATTTAGTTCATAAAACATATAGAGTTTTAGCAAGGAGGCCAAAGTGACTAAAAAGAAGCAGGGTGGATCCTATGGGAGCAAAACTAATTTCGATCGTTTGATGAAAGAGTTCGGCCCAAAGAGGCAAAATTCGTTTGAAAGATCTTCTTCTGCGGGACAAAGTGGCAATTTGTTGGGTCAGAGCACAGTTCAAATTCAAGACAATCCAAGCTTTGGAGGAATAGAACCTGGTGCTTACTACGTGTCATCTGAAAGCTCGGAGATAGTGCCACCAGCAAATCTGAGCCAGAGTCCATTTGCTCCTAGCCCATCTCCCCAAATTTACAACCAGGGTTACTACACCACCCCGCCTTTCGGTCAAAGTCCAATACTGCCTCCTTTTACCGATCTTCCTCCAGTAGGTGACACTAGAGCATTTAGCGCAGTAGAGACATATAACAAAGTGCTACAACTTGTGGTTTTAGTGATGGCAAGTGCTGCTATTTCACTTGTGCTGCCGAAATCGCCGATCTTGATTTTTGGGCTGATATTCGTGGGGCTAGGAGTTGCCATTGCAGGTCTGAGAATGCCGAGGAAAGCCAGAATTTTCGCACCAATATATGCCATTATTGAGGGTTTTGTACTCGGATATATTTCAACTTATTACAGCACCCTTTCAGGCGGCATAGTGCCATTGGCGATGGCTGGCACTGCTGCGACATTCTTTTCCATCTTGGTAGCATTTCGAACAGGACTAATTCGTGTTACAAGCAGGTTTGTAACCGTTACGTTTGCGGCTACTGTCACACTTTTAGTTGTCATGTTGACATCAATGTTTGTCTCAATGTCTACACCAGTAAATGGCATGTTTACCTTCATTGTCTTTGGAGTTGTGTATTTCATAATTGCGTGTATGAATTTATTGGTTGATTTTGCATACGTAGAAATTGCACAACGATCTGGACTGTCAGCCGAAGGTGAGTGGTATGCAGCTCTTTGCCTTCTGATCTCTCTAGTAATGATTTATCTTTCACTCCTTCGAATTCTTGCTGGCGCTAGACGTTAGAAGGCTGAAAATAGAATAATTGCTAAAGTCTTCACTATCTAATTGACAAGGACTTTTAATAGATTTAGGATGTAAGCTTCTGGGAATTGAAGCGGCGAAATAAAAACTTCGGTCAAAAACAGCTGTTACAAATCTAGGCTCTTTTGTTTGTAATAAGATATAGGTGAAGTAATAATTAGAGCATGTCGGCCTGGGTGCAATTAATTTGTATTTTCCACATAGCTTCTGAAATTTGCGACTTTTGGCCCCATCGTCTAGAGGCCTAGGACACTACCCTCTCAAGGTAGAGACACGGGTTCGAATCCCGTTGGGGCTGCCGCTATGAGCGCAAATAATTGTACCTGAAAACTACAATTAATACCTGCCGCATAGCCCAATTCTAAAACTGCTCCGATCTGCTGGTTTCAAAACTAGTCCTTTGCTAGCAATTCCATAAGTTTCAAGTTAAATGCAATTATCCCAGTCGAATCCCAAACATTATTTGCATCCAATCGCACAAAATGTTGGATTTACCAAATTTCGTCTCACTTTTACAGGGATGATTAAAAATGATTTTAGTAATCCACTGAGACAGAGACAAGAAAATTGGTTCAATAAACATATCTTGAATTGACTATGAAAACACTACGTTCTATTATGGCTCGTGAACTGAGTAGTCAGTGGATCGTCTTTCAACAAAGGCCCTGTTCTTAAAAAAACAATAAGAGAGGTGGTGACCATGAAGCGTGAGAACGTTTTATTCAGGTCATGTGTTGCGATTGCACTTACTATTGCTGGAGTCTTAGTTGTCTTAACACTTGTAATAAACACTAGTCATGCTGCCAAGGTTCTGAATTCGGCTTCTTTTGCGACTTCGACCGTGACAACATCCATTCTAGCTACTACCAAGAGTCCGACCTGTGGTGCTTGGGGAGAGCCAGGAAGCGGAACTTCAAAAACTATCGTGGATCAACTCTCGGCCAACGTCTATTCTTACTATGAGTGCTGGTTTGACGGTCAGTCTTGGTGGATAGGATTTCAATCCAAAGTTGGTTCGAATCCTGCAATTGCAACTTTTAGGTGTAGTCCCGGTGATTCTGCTTGCCTGTCCTCTTCGGCAAATCCTTCACTCAGCGGATGGCATCTATACCCAGCTCCTTTTAGTGGAGTTATGTCATTAATTGGGAGTACCTATCCTGGAATGTTGATTCTTGACGTGGGTGGTCACCAGTTAATCTTCGACACAACCAACGGAATTTGGTATCAAAATCCACCCAATAATTGGAGTGAATGTATCAATCTTTGGGCGAAAGTAGATCCAGTATCACCTACCCAGGCTTCAGGTACTGTGCAGGCAAACTTTTTAGCTAATAATCCAATTTGCGCTTAAGCCACAGTAATTAATTAAAACTAGAGAAAGGTTTAATCATGCGCATTAATCGACGCGTCAAAATGTCAGCAAAAATTGCAGCAGCTTTAGCCATTATGTCTGCTGGAGTCCCTATCGTCAGCCAGGAAGCAAAAGCGCAAAGTCCAAATCCATACTGGTACATTGCTGACATCAGTACGGCCCAGGGATTCCCAACGGGAGCCAACGCAGTAGTGGTAGAACCACTTGGAATGATTGCCCGCTGCAACATCAGCCAGTACACTCCAAATGAGGCCATTTCCAAAGTTGCCAGATTTATAAGGTTACACGGAGGTGAAAGTCAAACAGTGCTAGCAATTTCGCCTCAAACAATTTGCTATACGTCTGTCACCGACTACATAAATGCAGTTGAAGGCGCAGTCACTGAAGTTTATTACGCTGTTGGAGCAAGTGAATTTGTCAGGTATTTCGGCGGAGTAATGCTGAATGAGGAGCCTGCTTACGGTTTTAGCGCTTCGCAACTTGATCACATCAACCAACAGGTCTCGGCAAGTATTGAAGGTTCTAAACAGTTTACAGTTGTGAGTTATTGCGCTTCGTGTTGGAGCCAAAGATTAATAACAGGCCAAAAAAGATACTCGGCTGGAAGTCCCCAGTTGAAGTGCATTACAAAGTCAAGATGACTTATACTCGAATGCATTAGTCGGATTGCACTTCGAATTAGAATCCAAGAACTATTTAAAATACATTTTTTAAAAAATAAATTACCTTTTCCTCGCTGAGGAACTAGTGATATTAAATCAACAACTTTGACATCCTCCCTACGGTTAAAGCCATGGGATTTCTGGAGAGCTGAACCAGCCGATCACTGCCATCAAGACACCAAGTTCTCAAGAACTTGGACTTGTGTGGGCTTCCTTCCGGAAGTGTTTAGCTCGCCTGATGTTCTTGCCACTCCGTTAGCTAGATTACCTTAAGCGAGTAGCTCCACTCAAGCCGGAGGCCTGTCTGGCTCCTAGCGGGAAGGGCCGAATAGAAGTTCCAAGCTCCGAAATTTATCAATCCCTAAGTTCCTGCGCTGAGTCCACCCAAGACCATAGCCTTCGACCTACATTTGCATTTCTGCCAGCCGTTTTACACCAAAGCACTTAGTGTCCTTTTTTAGCTTAGGGTCGATTACATTTATAAATGTATTTTCTTCCATTTTCCACTTTATCCTTCGAATCGAGTTGAAATGCAGATGGGATGGTAGCAAAATATTGGCAGGTGTTGCTACTTAAGTGTGCCACCTTCATACATGGTCACCACAGCAGCTCCACCTAACCCCAGATTATGCTGAAGGGCCACTCTCGCTCGGTCTACTTGTCGTTTGGCCGCAGTTCCTCGGAGCTGCCACGTAAGTTCCGAACATTGCGCTAATCCCGTCGCACCGAGTGGATGACCTTTTGAAATTAGACCTCCAGAAGGATTAACAACTACTGATCCTCCATAAGTAAGTGCACCTGAACTAATTAACTCCCCCGCTCCACCTTGACCACACAATCTAAGCCCTTCATAGGTTATTAGTTCATTTGCACTAAAGCAGTCATGCAACTCAATCACATCCACATCTTCTGGACCGCGACCTGACGATTCATAGACTTGGTCGGCCGCTGCTCTGGTCATGTCAAAACCTGCCAGAGACATGTCGCTCCCGGAAAAAGTGGAATCAAAATCAGTTGTCATTGCTTGAGCGATAATCTCCACCGCTTGGTCCTGCAGCCCGTGATCTCTCACATATCTCTCGCTGGCAATAATGGCACACGCTCCACCATCAGAGGTCGGGCAACATTGCAGTTTGGTCAGAGGATCATATATCATCGGTGCCGCCAATATATCGTCTAGCGAGTACTCATCCTGGAACTGGGAATAAGGATTATTCACTGAGTGTCTATGATTCTTCTCTCCGATTTTGGCAAACACATCTTTTGAGACACCGTATTTTTCCATGTACTCTCTCCCGGCATTTCCGAAAATTTGAGCCGCAGGAGGAGCGGGAGCAATCCCCCGCCGATCTTTCATGTCAAAAAAATGCTTATCCATTGGAGGGGTCCGATCTGTGTATTTGATTCCAAGTGAACCTTTTTCCATCTTTTCGAAACCCAGTGCCATGACACAATCTGCTAAGCCACCTTGGACAAACCTTCGAGCCAAAAATAGGGCACTTGAGCCAGTTGAACAGTTGTTATTGACATTTATGGCAGGTATTCCGGTCATTCCCAGTTCATAAAGAGCCCGCTGCCCAGATGTTGAATCCCCGTAGCAATAACCTATAAAAGCCGATTCGACTTCGCTGAAGTCAATTCCGGCATCAGCCAGCGCGTTTTTTCCTGCTTCTCGCCCCATGTCAGGATAGTCCCACTCTTTTGAGCCTGGCTTTTCAAATTTAGTCATTCCGACGCCTATAACGAATGTGCGAATTGCCATTTTTTCTCCTTAATCTTGATCCCAGCGTCAATAAGTTATATCCCCACCCACTGGCGAGTCAAAACTATGCTTTCGGGGAATAGCAACAAATGTTGTAATTTGATACTAATTTTCAAGATTTCAGGGCCATATGTCGATAAAACTTCATGATGACTGCATATTTTTCCATCCTAGGAATTCTATGAGCCTGGAGAACTATTCTGACCCTGGAGCGATATTCCCACGTTTTGTGGCGAAAAGTGCTCGAATCTATTGGCCTTTAGTCATCGTAGGATCAACTTTGGTTGGTCTAGCCTTACATGGAAGAAACGCTGACATACTAGGTGTGATTTTCACCGCGGGAATGTTTGTCGTTCCTGGCATACTTTTTTACACAGAAGTTTCAAGGAAATGTCACCCTGATCAACTTCGATTTTGGAGAGGTGCGACACTTGGGCTGAAACTATTTTACATTTGGGGATTTGCCGATGCCAGCATATTAATTTCGAAGTTAATTGCAGCTCATTACCCACACTGGTCCATGTTTTGGATTTGGATGCGAGTGGCAGTTGTGGCTTATGAAATATCGATGGTGGCTGTGTGGCGCTGGCGAATCAGAGACACATTCAAAAGTGAGACTGGTTTTTGGCGTTCAGTTGTACTTACGACAGATTTTTTTCAAGTTCTGGTTATTGCAGTAATACCAGCATCACTTTTTGTGGGACCACCTATATTCCCGATTTGGAACACCATTTGGCCGCCATGCGAAGTTCTAGTGGCAGGTGTTGGAGTCGCGTCAATTTGTGTTTGGCTGGCATCAGCCGTTGATTTCTTGCACACGAAATCTGGCGAGCTCTCATTGTCAGTTGATTTGGCGAACTTAGGCTTGGTGGCTGTTTCAGTTGGGGGTGCCCTTGTCTTGGTCATATCGTCCCAGAGAAATATTCCGTCTAGTGTCATATGGATACTAATCCCCACAACTTCAATAGCCGCACTCCTTCCAACAGCATTTGCAGCTTGTGCAATGGCTTTTAGAAGAGTAGTAAAAGGAGGTGGAAGACTACTCGCCTACGCCATGGCACTTTATGGCACAATGTTTTTGTGCTATGCGGTATTTTCTCTTACCCTCACAAGACCAACTGCTCCGCCTTCATACTTTACGAACTTCTTTGCAGCACTGTCAATGGGATTCATACTGTTGCTTCCAACTACAGAAGGCATCAACACCCCGTTAGGTCTAGACCGCCTGTCTCCTCACCAGCAGCTTAGGAAGCGATCATTTGTTCCAGTCGTGATGGCAGCATCTGTAGCATTTTTACTCATCTTCGCCTATCG
>JABEUL010000187.1 GCA_013044465.1 Acidimicrobiales bacterium | reverse complement strand
CTACCTACTAAAAGAACAGTTCCGCCTGATATTTCAACTCAAAGGGAAAGAAGCAATTACAGCTTTAGATGACTGGTGTAGCTGGGCTAAACGATGTCGCATTCCAGCTTTTGTAGATTTATGTAAGCACATTTTAAATCATCGAGAGTCAATCGTAGCTACGCTCACTCACGGACTCTCCAATGCCTTGGTCGAGTCAACTAACACCAAACTACGTCTGATCACAAGAAAGGCATATGGATTCAGATCAACAGATAACCTCATAGCACTCTGTCTCCTAGATCGTGGTGGCTACTGCCCACCTCTACCTGGTCGAAAAGCGGCATAATTGACCCACGGATTGGAGCGAAGAGCCATAAAATTTTTCCTCTAAAACTAGCTGGGGTTACCTGGTTCATTCGGCGGAAGTGCCTTCGTCAGATGCGTTGCAATTTCTATAACGTCTCCTCGTCCCAAAGGACCTTTATCAGCAATCATTTCCGATAGCTTTGCTCCCCAGGTAACCCAGGTGCCTTCAATCTGAAATGGCTTACCAAATAGCCTCCACTCGGCGTCTACGAAACACAAAGCAGCATTGATTGGAATATGTTCTATTCCCAAAGCATTTCTTACGGCCTCTACTTGCCACTGAAGGCCCTTGGCAAGTTTGGTTCTATCACGCCCACCAACATATAACCTGAAATCGGTAGTAAACCAACCTCCAACATCCCGCTTCTCAACCATTCCTTTATAACTTTTAGCATCGATAACCCATACCCCAGATGAGGCTACTGCAATATGATCTATATTTCCTCTAGTCTTTGGAACTCTACAGTCATGAAGAAGAATCATTCGATCTCCTGCTCGCCTGGCTAAACCTGCTGCTAGTTTTCTCTCCCCCTCGGAACCCTTTGCCCATGCTTGTGTTGACTGAGGATCGTCGGAGAAAAATTTAACTACACCAGAGAGTCGACCCCACTTTTCGTCAATTTTTGCCTCCCGCTTTTGGTGGCGCCTCTCATACTCTCTCCGGGCTGAGGCCCCGGCTACTCCAATTGTATTTGGCAATATAAGTGGCGGAAGTGGAGGCAAAATGGAATCAACTGGTAGTTCTAACATTTCCTCAAGCAAAGGAACCGGCGGCAAGGGTATTGACTTAGTATGTTCAATCATTGGTTGATTGACATGGCCTCTCTCGTCAACTTGTTCATCATTGTAATGTGGGTCGGGATTTCTTCTTTCATCTGGAATTCGTTCGTGCGATAAAAAGGAAACGTTTTGTTCCCCAGTTTCTTTCACAGCTTCTTGCATTTCTAATGATTGAATAAGTTGCATCTCAACAAGATTCACTTTATTCACGCCAGAAGGCTCATTTCCGACCGCTGGTGATTGTAGCAACCCTACTGATTCTTGAAGTACCTCATGTGATGGTTGATCTCCAGGTTCCGCAATTGTGACAATCGCTTTGCATTCAGCACATGTCAGTGTTTTTACCTCAGGATCCCACCAGGCCTTTAGTTTTTTCTCAATCGAGGTCCCACATACCGAACAAGTCCCACCAAATCTAAGTCTCATTACAAATGCCTCTTTAATCTCAGGATTAGCCTCATTTGAGTCATCTGGTTCAAAACAAGTTAAACACTTTACAATATGGGTGTTTGGATCCCACCAGGCCTTTAGTTTTTTCTCAATCGAGGTCCCACATACCGAACAAGTCCCACCAAATCTAAGGCTAGTAATCTTGGCTGCCATACAGGAGACATTCTACTTCGGCCACTGGAACATTTCATGTTGCAAAGTTAAAAATGCCAATAGGTATTGATTCTGCTGACACCATAATCTCAAAACAGGAAACAAGATCTAACTAAAAGCCAAATTGGTATGTACGAGAATCAGACTTAAACTAAATAAGAAGTCTCAACCAATCGTGGCTGTGACTTTCACGCCACTTTCAAAAGCGTCCTAGTTCTAGCAAACATCGTCAAAGCACCAGCTTGGACCTTTAGGAAATTCACGATCTTAATCGGGCTCAATTAGCATTGATGCTTTGGCCAAGCAGCCAGCTTATACTTGATAGTGCGCTCGAGAGTGTCCACCCTGGTGCTTGTGGATGTGAGAGATTATTCAGACCTTGCTTATCTAACATCTTTTTCAATGTTGGATTTATCGTGCCAGTGAAATCAGGTGAGGCACCAGTTACAAATCTCATGTTCTGTTTGCCATCGATTAGAACGTACGCATCAGAGTGTTCCACGTCATAAGTCAAAGGCTTTCCCGTAAGCCAATCGATTCCAGGTGGGCTTGGTTCAGGGACTATTTTATAATAAAACCCAAAGTACTTTGCAATCAAAGCCAGATTACTTTTGCTTTCAGTAACAAGTTCCCAGTTGGCACCGACCAACTTCGAATATGCCTTCAGTCTGCTCGGCACATCACGACCCGGATCGAGAGAAAGCTCAACTATCTCAACCTTGGATGTCAAAGAGTCCTTTTCAAGAATACTTTGAATTTGCAAAAGTATACCGGCCGTCAGAGGACAGACTTCCTGGCACAAAGTGAGAAATGGAACAAGCATTACAATTTTTCCACTGAAAGATGAAAGGGAGAGAACCTTTCCATTTTGGTCAATGAGAGTAGCGTCTGCTATCGATGTTGGAAGTGAAACATTTTCAACTAACCCTGCATTGGCCGAAGGCGGTGGAGGCGAAGAAGAGCATGAGACCAATGTGGCCGCACTTAATATTGTCACCATCGTCATCACAGCTCGCCTGAGATATTTTGAAATTAAACTTTTGGTACGCACGGTAGCTTCTTAATAATAAATTGAAACAAATGGAATTAGATGGGTAACCAAGCAAATATTTCGCTTAGCCATACATTTTCTATAACTTTACCAACATTTGCCCTTTCCCTTCGTTCATCCCGGAAGGGTAATTGTACTTAGCATTTGAGGTCCTATTATTTGGATTCATAAGGCATGAAGCGAATTCGCCTCACCAAAGTTAAGGTTTTTAGATTGAATAGATCGATAGATCCGCCCAGAAGCATAAATTGCTGCTCCACAGGCTCCCACAAAAAAGCCTACAGGGTAGTTTGTCCAATAAGATAAGGCAATTGAAACCCAAACAGTGATAAGTGCCAATGACACGGATATCATTATCGCCACGGGAACTTTGCTTGTAAATGACCTTGCCGCGGCTGCTGGAGAGATGAGCAATGTAAAAATAAGTACAGTGCCAATTACGGGAACAGCCATTGTGGTGGTAAGGGCAAGAATCAGCAAAAACATCAAATCAACAAAAGCCAACTTAACTCCTTTTGCTTGAGCAGCTTCAGGCACAACTGAAGTGTATATGAGTTGGCGATACAAAAATAGCACTGCTATCAGACAAAAAAGAGATACCACAAATGTTGGCAATATCTCACTTCTAGATATGCCAAATACTTCCCCAAATAAGAGTGAATAAATCTGTTGTGCATAACCTGATGAGAAGGAGAGGAACAATGAACCTAGGCTTAACATCAACACCATAACAAGTGCAGTTGCAACATCACTCCTTGTTCTTCGACTAAGTCCTGCTATTGCTAAAGCTCCAGCCAGTGAAAATACACTTAGGCCAATCACCGCACTTACCCCTAGATAACTAGCAGCTGCAGCTCCGGCAAAAGCTCCATTTGGAAGTGCGTGTGCTGCAAATGCATTGGCACGTTGAACAACAAAAAACCCTACAACCCCAGAGACAACCGCGACAATGGAAGATATCTCCCAGGCATTTAGCATGAAGGCCGAAAACATTATCCTTTTGCCGGCCTTTTTCCAACTAGATATTTTCGCCTCATGCGAACAATCGTGTCGACTGTCACGAACAAAGCAAATATGATGGCCACTACAAAAAAACTAGCTGGCCATCCATGGTTGTGCGGTGGCCAGTAGTAGCTATCATAAGAGAGGTATATCCCGATCCAGGTCACAATGACACCGATAGCCGATGCAATTAAGATTGCTCTTCCAGTACGCCTTGTAAGTTTCAATGCAATTGCAGCTGGACCCACCAAAAGCGCCGTTGAGAGAATGGCACCAACGGTTATTGCCGTCAAGGAAACATTCAAAGCTAGAGCCACTAAAAATCCAATAGCAATTTTAGTTTCAGGGATTCCTTTAGCCAAAGCTAGTTCTTTGCTAATCGAGCTTAGGACTAGTGGCCTATATAAGACCATTACGATTGCAATAGCAATAGCTCCAACTGCAAGAATTATCGGAATTGAGGAGCCCTGGATGGTCAGTATTGAACCAAAGAGCAGCGAGGCGGTCACGTTTGTAGTTGTAGAAGCAATGGTGTCGAGGTATAGGAAGAGAGCGGTTAATCCAAGTGCTGCACTCAACACAATTCCGGTTGCAAGATCTCTCCCGCGAAGACGGCCAATGCCAATAAATTCCAATACCAAGCCAGCTACTAGGTTTATGCCTATAAAACCATATATTGCAGGTATATTCACTAAATATGCCGCTGATCCGCCTGCAGCTCCTATGTCAGCCAAGGAGTGGCCAGCAAAGGATTGTCCTCGAATAATAGTAAATGTCCCAACAGTTCCCGACACAACCGCGACCATTAACCCTGCTACCAGGGCCACCCTAACTGGATAGCTGCTAAAAAACCCAGCAATAACAAAAACAGAACCAAGCTGAGCCATTAGTGATCCTCATTTCCTGGAATCCCGCGTAAAAAATTAAATCCACCTTCTTCAATTTCTGGAACTACTAATATGCGACCTTTCAGGTTAACTACCTCGACATGATGACCATAAAGGGAACTGAGCGACTCCGTTGTCACTACTTCACTTACCTCTCCGCTTGCCACTTTGCCATTTGCTATATATAAGATTCGGTCCATTACAGGTAACAGTGGGTTCATATCATGAGTAGATATCAAGACAGTTATATTTCCTTCTCTGGCCAACTTGGAGACCAAGGTAACTATTTCAACCTGGCTTCTTAGATCCAGATTGGCCAAAGGCTCATCTAAAAGAATTAATTCTGGCTTACTTATTAGAGCGTGGGCAATCATGATCCTTTGCTGTTCGCCCCCGGAAAGCTCCCCTACCCTTGAATTTGCAAAATCCGCTGCTCCAACTTGCTCCACCAGTGAATCGATAAGTAATTTGTCACTCTTCTTCCTCTTCGATATGCCTAAGCGATTCCCATCTAAACCCAGAGCTACTAAGTCCCGTGCTCGAAGTGGCATATCGGGATCAAAATCTATCTTTTGAGGAACATAACCGATATTCCTGGAGCGGCCCTGTTTTGAACTATTAAGGAATCTAATGTGCCCACTACTCGGGGAAATTATGCCGAGGATGGCCCTAAGTAATGTCGTCTTGCCAGATCCATTAGTTCCAATAAGGCCGATGAACTTTCCTTTATAGATATCGAATGTCACATCATGGAGAACTTCTCTCCCTGATTGGGAGATAGATACCCCTTCAAGTTCTAATAGCTTCACGGGATTTTGGTCAACATTGCTCATGACTACAGGTGATATGTCGAGATGTTTTTAGATACTGCATTTATTAGTGCGTTTAGTTCTGCTTCCATCCAGGACTGGTAAGTAAATCCGGGCGTTGGCATTGTTTCATAAAATCCCACTACCGGCACCCCATTTTTTTTAGCTAGTGATACAAAACTCGAGGTAAGGGGATCTGTTACCTGTTGGTTGTAAATTAGAATTTTAACTTCGTGTTTTGTAATTAAATTGTCCTGTAGTGCAACATCTTGCGGAGAAGGATCCACTCCGTTCATCACATTGGCTTGGAGGCTATAAGGCGTCATGTTGACAATTCCAGCTGCGCTTAAAAAGTAATTGGCAACCGGTTCAGTCGAAGCAACTCGAGTGTCTGGATAACTATTTTTGAAACCAGCCAACCTTTTTATCCAGATTTGGAGAGAGTTCATAAACATGGCGTCATTGCTCTTGAAATAATTGGTGTGATTTGGCTGAAGTTTAGAAAAATCAGCAACTAGTGCATTTGATACTTTGATCATAGTATTTGGGTCATACCATAAATGGGGATTTGGGGTATTGTCAGGCAATCCTAAAAGCTTCTGGGCATTTACTTGCAACCTAGAGGAATTTGGTGAACTCGACTCCAACATGGTCATGAAGTTGTCATATCCAACTCCGTTCTCAATGACCACTTGGGCGTTTCCTACTTGCGCTGCGACCTGAGGAGATACTTCAAATGTGTGAGGATTTACATTTGGGTTGTTTTCAATTGAATAAACAGAAACAAAGTATCCCCCAATCTGGCTAGCCACATCTCCATACTCGCTTTCAGCTGCCACCACCGATATTTTCCCATTAGCAACATGGTTCGTAGTACAAGAAGCCAAGCCAGAAGCAGCGATCAGTGCTGACACCGTTAAGAGCGAAGCGCGCTTTCCAATTACTTTGAAAATCATGACTCTAAGATCCTCTATTTTCTACCCTGAACAGCACTTACCTGATCCTCAACTCGTACAAAAATACTCCTATAATCTATTATAACAGTAACCGTAACCATTACCGATAAGGCCTAATAATTTTTTTGTTCTAAGATGACTAAATACCTGATCACTTGTAGTCGCCGCTTAACATAAGTTTTTAACCGCAAGGGAGTTAAACCGTCTTTTAGGCTTTCCCACACGCTCGTTAAAAGCGCTGGAACTGCTGCATTTGCCCGTATAATATTTTTTCAGGTTGGCAGATAATAAAGGAAGTACTTAATGGAATCTCAGCCACGTGAACGGCTTACTCGCCAAAAAAGGGCAATTACTGCTGTTCTCGATGAATTCCAAGAGTTCAAATCGGCTCAGGAAATCTACACTGAGTTAAGGAATCGCGGAGAAAATGTAGGTTTGACAACTATATATACGCAACTAAGACTTATGGCGGAATCTGCTGAAGTCGATGTATTCCGTTCAAGTGCAGGGGAGACGCTATATCGAAAATGCGGATCAGGACTTCACCACCATCACTTAGTTTGCAAAAAATGTGGAGCAACTATTGAAATAGAGGGTCCAGAAGTTGAAAACTGGGCAACTAAAGTGGCGTCAAAGTACGGATATAGCGACATTACTCACACAGTTGAAATTGTTGGTATTTGCAAGATTTGCTCGCAAATAAGCAATTAAAACATTTTATGCGAAGTATCTATCGAAGAGATACTGAACCAACAGATATAACGCCAGCGGAAACGGCAAGTCGTTTTCGACATTTAATTGGTGAGATAAAATCCACTCACTGTTAGATCAAGTGTCCAATACCATTTAGCTGCAGGTTAACTACATCCATTTCCTAATCCCATGAGCAATAACAGACTATTTCCATGAATATGGACTGTCCAGGATGTAGCATGTATTTGGTGGCAAGACAATATTGCATAGGTTTATCAAGTGACATCTAATAGAGGCAAGCCAATTTCACGGCGGAAAATTATTGGTTTTGGGGCATTGGGAGTTTTAGTTGCTGGGGGAATCGGTGGGTTTGAGCTTGTGGACCACAATGTTTTGCCAGGAAAGCAGACCTTGGATCAAATTGACGGTGCTTGTAATGTAAATGTGCCAAATTTGGATTTCTTTCCCCTTGGCCAGGCAATTAACGGAAGTTTTTATTCTCACTTTCGGAACCGAAATGTAGGTTATGAAATTGGATATCCTCCAAGCTATAAAGTAGGCCAGAACATTCCCCTAATTGTAATGCTGCATGGATTTGGCGGAGATCACACTAACGCTTTATATTCGATGACGCCTGCACAGGCTGTAGCTCTAAAAGTTGACGGCAAGCCACTTACTAAGATGGCGTTAGTTACAGTTGACGGTGGTGGAGGCTACTGGAATCCCCACCCTGGTGATGATCCTATGTCAATGGTGATATATGAGTTAATTCCAATGTGTAATAAATTGGGCCTTGGTGTCACGCCGCACAGCATAGCTACAATGGGCATATCTATGGGAGGATTTGGAGCATTAATGTTCGCAGAGCTTTTCCCAGAGATCGTTGGTGCATCTGCAGCAATTAGTCCAGCTATATGGCAATCATACAGTGAGGCTAAGAGCGCTAACGCGGGAGCCTTTGCTAATGAAGCGGCATTCAGCAAATACAACCTGTTCGCAAATGTTGACAATTTAAAAAGCGCCTCCGTTCGAATTGGCGCTGGTGTCTCTGACCCCTTCTTCCCTGACGTTCAAAAGTTTTCAAATTTGCTTCCAACTTCTGCCGTCATTGACTTTTCAAACGGTTGCCACACCGGTCCATTCTTTACTTCTCAAGAACCGGCATCGCTTCAATTTCTTTCACAGTACTTCGCTCACCACTCTTAATTTTGTCCTAGGAGGCTGCTTAAGTAATGGCTGTTTCATTTCTTTCGCTTCTTGAATATGCAATTCTGGCAAGAACTTAATCACAATTGGCCAATATGTTTATG
>JABEUL010000186.1 GCA_013044465.1 Acidimicrobiales bacterium | reverse complement strand
TTCGGATTTAAATCAACAGACAACCTCATAGCACTCTGTCTTCTCGACCGAGGTGGCTACTGCCCAATGCTTCCAGGACGGAAAGCCGCATAAATGACCCACGGATTGGCGCGAAGAGCCATATTTTAGCGGATACAAGTTTGGGCATATAACGAGAAAGTGATCTCATGGCTCCACCGAACGAGTCTCCACTTTTTCCGAGAATTAATATCTGGGCAGCCTTACGCTCAGATATCATGTTCATGTCCGCTTGAGATAGGAAAGGGGGACTCTGTGGCAACGAGTTGAATCCGGCATGATAAATCCCAATAGGCTCAAGCAGGTAGGGGACTTCACTCCACTGAAACCACATAAGAAGAATTTCACCTTTATAACTTGGTTTCCCAACAAAGTGACTCAGCTCTGAAGTAACAATATACTCTGATACTGAAGAGTAACTACTTCCACCTAATGCTGAACTATATTGCGCTCTAGGATCCAATGGCGAAAGGGAAATAGAGTTGGGCGTGGAAGCAGTTGTCAAAAGCATTAGTACCGCCAAGAACGCAGTCAAAATTGACAGTATCGTCAATCTGTTTCTGAAATAAAATAGGCTAAGCGATGCTCCGATAACACACGCAAGGCCAATGCAAGCTCCAAGTGGCCACCACGATATTGCGGGTGAGAACTCTCCCCAACTAAATACTTCTGCAATAATAGCTACAACAAGAAATATTCCCCAGCTATAGTTACTTTTTGCGCTCAGTCTTATGCCAAACAAACCAACAATCATGGTGATTGCAACTAATGTCTGGGCCGAAAGCATGGAGGAGAAGTAGTGATTCTCAAGCGCCTGAAATTTGCCAAAAAACTGCAATAAGAAAGCAATACCCGTAGAAGCAAAACATACCAAGAAAATGTAAATTTGAGTCTTGGTCAAGCTGGAGCACCTAATCAAAAACAAAACTGACAAAACTGCTACCACAACAGGCACCAATAGATACGGAAGTCCAAGGAGCCATCCCAATGTAGATGTATGCCAGATACTTTCCTGTGCTGAAGTACTTAAAAATTTAGCAGACTCGAATGTCGGGAGGATGAAATCATACTGCCCGATTTCGACCCCTGAAAGAACTGTTAGAAGAGCAGTAGTTGCTAAAAAGCTCGAAGCAAGCACAGCAAGAGTTCTCGCAATTAACCGCCAGTTGCCCAGCAGAACAAAATAACAAATCAATGCCGAAAAAATATAAGGAGTAGATCCTCCATGTGACCATAGTGCGAGGGTGAGCAGCAGACCAGCCACCACAGTGAAGAAAATACTATGATCTTTCTCTAGTGATAGCGCCAATAAGCACGTGGCGCCCACCAAATAGCAAATCACTGCTCCATCGGGATAGTCTGTACCCAACGCTGTAATTACGACAGGGTTGGTGAGGATAAGTAGTACTCCAGTTGCTGCTATTGGCCTATTAAATATCGAGGACAACAAACTATAAAGCGGAATAATTGCTATAAGAATTAGTAGATACCTAAGGACAATAAAGCCGTCTAACGCACCAAAAAGCAAATACATGGCACGTGCTGGCACCAAAAACCCCACCCTCGCACCTTCTCGAAGTCTGGCAGTTGGTTCAAATAGAGTTGCATATCGAGTGAATATGGAACGTGGATCGACTATATATGTTGTATGCATACTTGGATCAGGTAAATCAGCAAGAGACATAAGCTTAATTCGAAAAATAAAAAACGAAGCTATCGGAGCTACTAGGAGAAAACACGTATCAAAAAACAGCATTAGTTTATTAACCGGAAAGTGTGGTTTAACTATTTGTGCTTCGGTTGAACTAGCCATATTTATTGTAATACCTATAGTAGTCTAAAAGTGCTAGCAAACTCAGGCTAGAAATACCGAAAAAGAATTTCATGAATTTGTTCTTCGAGTGAATGACCATGTTCTGCAGCCTTTATTTTTAGCTGCCTCATAACGGTATCATTCCGATTTCTAATATTAAAGGTAGTTATGTCGACTTTCTGTTTTGTAATTAATGCTAAAGGCCTTCGAGTTCACTATGGGCATTGGAATTGTCTGGAATCATGAATGGGTTCGGGGTAGGCTTAATAAGACAAGATTGTGAATGTAGTGGACGGAACGACCAATTTCAAAAAAACTGGCAAGTGGTTTTTGATCGCACTTTTTATTGTTGCTTGATTACTAGTATCTGGCAGTAATTCTCCACAAGTAAATGCATCATCTGCCACTCCCGAAGAATGTGCAAACGAAATTTAATAAGAATCTACAGCAGTATTAGGTCATCAAGTTACTCGATATATTTTCCAGTGTGAACGCATTTATGTTGCATGAAAAATTGTATCTATCGAAATTATGGCGGGAAGGGGATCTTGGATCGCAGCTCACATGAAAGCCCTAATGAATTGGCAGAATTTACCTCTAACCAAGCCGATGATTAGCCCTATGATTATTGATGGAATTTCTACACTATGAATACCTCTGGGTACGTAAGGGGGCATGCTTCTAGCGTCAGCCAGTGGCGCCTATATAGAAATGTCCTCGAATGGCATTGTTGGTTCACTCGAGAAGATAGCTGACAAGACAATGTCCCTTATGCTGATCCAATTGGTGAAAGTGTCAAAATCTTAAGTTTAACTTTGAAACCACGTTGAAAGTAATTGTTGGTTGAGGTAAATGAGGTCATTGCATTGAGTCAATTTACTTACGATTGAGGTTTTATTGCAAATAGGCTCAAATCTCTAAAAAGAAATTGGCGAGCAACGTGATATTGAAAGGCTCAGCTTGTTTGAGGACTCGACTTATGGAGGTGTTGAATTTAATGTCTATTAAGGCGAAGTTGAATCTACAGGATTCTCAGACTAGGGTTCGAAGGCTTTGGAGCCATAGAATGGGCAATGCCGACTACTACAACGATGCTGGGTTAATTACTGCAAGGCTTGCTAAAAGTGGAGAGTTAGGTTAGAGTGACAGGATCGAGGAGGCCATTTCTGGTAGTTCGAAAGCCACGGATATCCTATTAATGCATAGGCTCTCCCTTCGCCAAGTAGTAGAATTGCTAGTGGTGAATTAGAAAGAAATCGAGGTTGCCATGCATCTCACTAACCAGTTCGATGAAACCCTTCGATGACGTGGCATGGAGGCAGGAATCGATTGAGCCATTTCACAAGTCTAATCCGAAAGGGCGCAAACTGTAGTCGAATCTGGTTAGACAATCGAGATCTCAGTCGGCACTTCCGTTTACAGCGGAGTAGTGGTCAATCATGGAAGTAAGAACCCCAGGGGACAAACGAATTCTTTATTTCCGAGCCTTGGAATATTTCGGGCGATGAATTTGTGGACAGCTGACAGCTAAGGTGGCAAAGCAAGATATTTCTCGAATATTTCAATCGATATTGGCAGTGCTTAGGACCGCTAATGATGCCCACTGGATCCAGGCCATTGAGCAGTGTGTGATAAAATTTGAAGTGCTTAATACTGAAACTGCCGAATACCAGGTAGCCATCAGAGACGCGCTAAAGCTGTTTGGCGGGATGGGAACTTTCCAGGATCTTGTATTACAAAGCGAAAAAGGAGTTGCCGCCGAGCAAGTCGAACTTGCGAAACTCAGGCACGAACTCTTCCTAGCTCTGCGAGCTGAGTTGAGATGATCCCGAACGGAGAGAGAGGATTAGTTGCTACCATGCAAACGCAGTCTGTACTGTATGCAATTGCAACTTGGTTCGCAAAAGGAAAGCAACCGAGTCTGGAGTTGCCTAGTGGCTGGTTCGGACGCCCATATGACAATTTACATGTTCTCACTTGGTCGGCTGCGACGGAGCACAAAGTGTTGGTTGAGCTGGACGGACAGCTACTATTAGTTATTACAGATCCTGGAACCGTAGTGGAATCAGAAACAGAACTAATAATAAAGGATTGCGCTCAGGTAGTATTAGATTGGCAAGAGTATGGCAGCCTTAAACCGCATGCTGATAATCACGGACCCGGTTCAGTGCGTTTTTTAGCACATGGAGTAACCGTCCGCTAATCTTGAATACGTGAAGAAATTTCTCACGGCGACTCCAATAAAATGAATCACCAAGTAGTTGTTGCCAATAATCCTTCTTTCCAAGGAGAGCTAATTTTGACGATTTTAAGTCACTAAGAAAAATTGCCTTTTCTATAGATGATCAGTTAGGGTATAGGAAAAGATATCAGAGATACGTCTGTGGCCCGGAAGCTTCAACGTCAGCGAGCATCTTATAGCAAAATGGGGCCGTTTCAATTCTAGCTATATGTATCAATATTGTCGGAAGATAGGTGAAGTGTTTGAAATAGAAATCGGCCAAGAAATCAATGTTTGAGAAGTCAACGACATGAACATTGAAAATCCGTAATAGTCCTGGAAATACTATTACGGCAGCGGTGCGTTTTACGAAATAGGGTTTTTAGCACTTGTCTGGCGGGGAATGGCCCATTTGTAGCCGAAAAAAACAGGCAAGTTGTTCGAGTTGGTTTCAGGCGTCCAATAGAGCAGCAGATCGACGAGGTATATCAAAAGCTTTTTGGCGCTAAACGACCAAGATGTCAGTGAAAAGTGTCCGTCTTCTGCGGAAAGGAATGCGGATTGGCTACGATTAAAGAAATTGATGTTACAACAAGTAAAGTTCATATGGAAATGACATGGTCCCAAAATCTGGAGGTGAGTGCAAACAGTGTTTGGGCAAAAATTGGATATTCAGACCTTTTAGCGAATATGAACGTCACATCCATCACGGTAATCAATCCCAAGACCGGAACATCGTCGCTTTTCTGGAGAAGGTCATGACGTTCGATCCGCCTCTCTTGAGTGCAGCCATCGTGGTGTGGACTGGATGGGGTAATGCGCAGTGGCCGGTTCGTGAAGAGGCGTACTTAATTGAGGAGTTCGGTTCGGAAATTGCAGCTATTATCCTTCCCCAGATTCGTCAGCTAGCAGATTCTTTCTATGCCTCAGGCGCCCGATTTACCATCGCAGGTCTCAAGGAGATGGGAGATGTAGCTGCAGGCGAGTTTCGGAAAGCTCATCCCGAGATTTCTGAGGATGCGGTCCGTGCTTTGGCGTGGTGTTACACCTATGATTACAAATAGTCGTAGTGGAAAGAATCAATGCCGAGTACGCGAATTTCGCTAATACACTGACAGATCAGAACTTCGACCTCGAAGATAATAACAATGAAAGCGCATCTTAGCTGCCTGCGTATTTGGAGAGAGACCTTTCGTTTGGTTGAGGCAATAGTTGAGTTGGAAGTATCCGACAGGTGGGGGGAACGCTCTCAAAGAAGCATTTTGAATGTTGGTATCCGACGAGAATACCAAGAATGAATATCATGTAGAAGACGTTGGTGACTTCTTGATTTCGTGTTTTTGTCGAGCGTTCGCGTTAGAACTTTCCTTTCGTCGCCTATTTGAAATCGAACTAATTGCTATCGATACAGCCTCGGAAATTCCTCGATTATTTGAGGCAGCTAGCGAGCTGAGCCATTCGATATCGGCCAGATCGCCGATCTTCCCAATTGAACTTATGGCGTGATATCGAACGAGATACTCTCGATCATTAACCGCAAGGCGGAGTGCATGCCTGGACTCATTGCCGTAAATGTGACCTAAAGCAATTGCTGCGGACATCCTTATTTCTCTCGAACTATTGCTAAGTGCATTAATTAGATTTGGCAGGGCAGCAGGCGACCTAGTATGTCCAAGACCTTGAACTACAAAAATTGATGACATCCATATTGGTGAATTAAAAGCTTCAAGAAATTCATCGGGCAGATGCGCAGCAAGCCAGCACGACATTTCCATAATGTTGTCGATCATAACCCTAGAGTTTACGCCAGGTACCTTAATTTCTCCTTGAAGGAAAGCCTGAAACAGCTTTATCGCAGTTTCACCATAGGATTTGAGCTCCAAAAGACTCTCGGTATCCATTTCAGTCAGTGTCGACCTAAAAAGCCTTGTCAAAGCGCGTAAATTATCATTTTCCATATTTTCAATTTGATGGTTCATCGCAAAAACTTGATCATCTGGCCAATGTCGCAGAATCTGTCGTAATGACGTAAGTGACATTTGGACAGACCAATTTGGACTGGCAGGTCACGTTGGGTTCTCAAGTTGCGACCACATACTTATGACACTTACATTAGCAAGTACTGCCCAGTTCGAGGCAATCCAGCAGCAAGCGCCTTGAAGTATTTTTCACGATATATATAGTGATCCCCTAGCACTAGGTGAAGAATAGCTATTTTTGAAATCTCTCTACCTACTATTAGTAGCCTTTGGGACTTAAGTCCCTAGATACTGTCAGTTTCACAGGTCATGATCAGAATAAACAAGTACAATAGGCATTAATGGAGGACTAAATGAGTGGAGACTTGACTGTTGCTGACAGGCCTGGATCTTTTGACGGTGTTATCGAAATTCGGGCATCTGTTCATCGATTGGCGAAAGATATTCTCCGTCCAGCTGCTTTAAAGCTTGACCCACTAAATCCAAAAGATGTTATTCAAGATGGTTCATCATTGTGGGAAGTATTTGAGCAATGGTATGAACTGGGTTATCACACGATGTTTAAAGATCTTGATCCAGGTTTTGGGCAGATGGCAAGTAATGCAGTTCTCTTTGAACTCGGTTGGGGAGCTGCGGATTTAGCAGTTTCACTTGGTGTTAGTGGGATGCCATTTCAAGTAGTTGAGATGCTAACGGCCTTCACCGGAGACACCAATCTACGAGACGAGATTGTGACCCCATTTTTGGAAGATAAAACAGGGCGAGTTATTGGGTGTTGGGCAATCACGGAACCGATGCATGGATCCGACCTATTGGCTGTTGGAAGCACAAACTTTGATACTCCTGCCACTGCTGGAGCCTGCAGGGCGAGAAAAGATGGAAGCGACTGGATAATTAATGGTCAAAAGTCCGCTTGGGTATCAAATGGGACAATTGCTAGTCACGCACTTTTGTTTTTGAATGTTGACCCAGATCACGGAGCAGCTGGTGGCGCTGTTGCTGTAGTACCACTAAACCTTCCCGGTGTTTCTAAAGGTGCTCCACTTGACAAACTAGGTCAGCGAGCACTGAACCAAGGTGAGATTTTCTTCGACGATGTACGAATCCCAGAGCGCTATATGGTTATAGGCCCCGAGCTTTACTCAATGGTACTTTCTATGGTCCTAGGCACTGCCAATAGTGGGATGGGTTCCATCTTTGCCGGTTTGGCCAGGGCCTCTTTTGATGAGGCACTTCAATATGCACTTGAGAGAGAACAAGGTGGCCGACCAATCTCGCAGCACCAGCTAGTACAGGGAAAGCTCTTTGATATGTTCATGAAAGCGGAGCAGGCAAGAGCTCAAAGTGAGCTGACTACAAGGGTCGCACTCGAACAAGGTATGCCATCGCTTCCTCATGCGATTGCTTCAAAAGTCACCTCCACGAGAGCCGCATTCGAGGTATCAAGTGATGCCATCCAAGTATTTGGAGGGGTAGGGCTTGCCAAAGGTGTAGCAATTGAGAAGTTCTTCAGAGATGCGAGAGCCTCACTCATTGAAGATGGTGTAAATGAGCTTTTGATGCTCGTTGGTGCCCAACACTTGTTGCAGCAAGCAAAGTAACCGGTGACAGTTTTTCTAAAGATTGGAGATAGGGATGGAATTTAAAAAGGTAGTAGGCAACAGAAGATCAATAAGGTACTACCAGCCTTGGCGAGATGTTGAAAGGGAAAAGATTCAGACAATACTTGAAGCAGCACGACTTGCCTCAAGAGTAATGAATGCACCGTACCCTAAGCCGGTAGTGGTTTATCGCAAGGAGTTAAGCGAAGCTGAGATAAATAGCTTTAAAACCCCAACCACCACAGCTCAGCTAGATATGGCCCCAGTTTGGATCTTCTGGTATGCAAACATGGATGCTCTTAAAGATGCCCATGAAAATGGAACCCTACATGGTCTCGTGGATGTGGGAGCTCTAAACCCGAGCCACGGTTGGAGCCACAGCTACATTGAAGATATTGTCTGGGCCCAACTTTTACATCCGCTTTCATCAAGTAAAGAGATTATGACCACCCTAGTCAGTGAAGAAACAGCTCTTGCAATCTGCCAGGCGCTTTTATGTGCAGTTGATGAGGGACTTGGTACACAACTCGTTTCATGCAACTTTGCTGTTGCTAATGAAATGCTTGGAGTTCCCGCCAACTACATTCCAGTCTGGGTCCAACTGCTTGGATATCCGGCAGAAGATCCACAAACTGGTGGCCAAAGACCAAGAGAGACTCTCGAAGAGATGGCATCGGAAGGTAAATTTGGCAATCCATTTGTGCCAGATCCTAAAGTGACTGAGAAACTAAGGGAAGTCGGAATGATTCAAGATACCGCTCCTGCACCTTGGCGACAGGCCGAGCTTAGAGCCTTGGCCCACATGCTAGATCTTCCGGAGTAGAGATGGAAAATATGAGTCTAGATGACATCAAGAATTTTGCTACCGTTAAGAAGTGGAGTGAAAATCTTATTGAGCAGTGGGGAGATGTGCCCGACCTAGACAAGAGAATCGGTGCATTAGTTGACTTTGTGAACTATGTGGAGAGAGACCCCGACAAAATTGTCGAGGAGTGTTTGCGCCAAAGTGACGAAGGGATGAGGATCAAATTAAAGGCACGACGTGAAATTATTGCCGAAATTGCCGAGTTTGAAAAAGAACATGGTGGAAGAAGAGCAGGAAATCACGTCAGGAGCTTTCTGATTCACAATGGAATAGCCATGTCTCCTTCAGTTGAGGCAGGGGTATAGAAGTGCCTGAGATAAAAGAGCGGAAAAAGTCCTTTACTGAGATGATGATTGATGCCAGAGTGGCATCTCATAGAGACGCAACTTGGGTGCTCTTTGAAGACGAAAAATATTCATGGGCCGATGCACTTTCAAATATAAGGAAGGCAGCAAACGGGCTGATTGACCTTGGGATAAAGCCTGGAGATCGCCTCGGGATCATGATGGGAAACAGTCCCGATTTCCTGTGGATTTTCTTTGCCGCTACATTGCTTGCAACACCTTCTGTGCCAATAAATACCGCACAGAGAGGAAACACTCTAAAGCACATCATCACCGACTCAGGTATCAAGGTGCTAGTTGTAGATGAGCCAATACTTTCTGAGATTGAGCCACTACTAGGGGAGTTGGAGAACTGTCCACTTGTTATATCTGGAAGCGGGAAATTAAAGAGTGCCACTTGGTCAATGGACAAGCTCTTTGATCACTCCGATGGTGATCCATATGTTGAAATTGGAAATGATAGCTCGAACTTGTTTGGAATTCTCTATACTTCTGGAACTACCGGGCCTCCCAAAGGTGTCGTGAGCACCGGAGGATCGGACGCGGCATCTATTGTTCCTGTTATGCAGTCAATGGGAGTCAAACCGGGAGAAGTACTCTACACGGCTCTTCCTTTATTTCATGGGAACGCACTTGGAGTTTCTACATTTGGCTCAATTGTTTTAGATGCCCAATTAGCCCTAGGGCGAAAGTTCTCGGCTTCAAGGCTCTTTGATGAGTGCAGAAGATTCAATGCAGTTGAGTTCAACACTCTAGGGGCCATGGTGAGGATGCTCTTAGCTCAGCCTCCAAGAGATGATGATGCCGACAATCCAGTGAGAACTGTGCTCTCAGCAGCCTGTCAAAGCGATGACTGGCGGGTATTTGAAAAGCGATTTGGAGTCAATCTCGTCGAGTTCTATGGAATGGTTGATTCTCCTGGGTATCTATTAAATGACTCAGGCCGCATCGGTTCCATGGGAAAGCCAGTTGGATCAACCGAGTTTGAAATAGTAGATGAAAATGATGTTCCGGTTAAGCCTGGAGAAGTTGGACAGCTAATTTTTAGAAATCCCACTGGTCCTGCCACCATGTATCACGGCCAGCCAGAAGCTACAGAGAACGCATATAAAAATGGATGGTTCCATACAGGTGACTTAGCCATGCGTGACGACGAGGGTTTTTACTACTATCGAGGCCGTGCCAAAGAATCAATTAGGCGCAGGGGTGAAAATATCTCGGTTTGGGAAATTGAATCAGTTTTGCAGTCCTACCCAGGGGTCTCAGAAGTAGCTGCATTTGCAGTTCCATCTGAACTAGGGGAAGATGAAGTCATGGCAGTAATAGTCCCAATTGAAGGTAGCTCGCCTGATTTAGATGGCGTTGGGGCCTTTTGCAAGGGGAAGATGGCTGATTATGCAATTCCGAGATTTGTAGAAGTGATAAGTGAGATCCCAAGGACAGAAACTCAAAGAATCGCATATGGGGCACTTAGATCCCGTGGAATCACAACTTCTACTATCGATCGAATAGGCACCAAGAAATAAAAAGGAGAAATAATAATGGGTGAAGCAATTATTGCAGGTGTCGGGATGACTACCTTTGGCAAGCATAGCGATTCAAAGATTCGCACTTTGGCCAAAGAGGCCGCTCAGGCAGCTATTAAAGATGCAGGAGTGGATGATTCACAGATCCAAGCACTGTTTTTCGGAAACGCTGCTGCTGGAATGCTCGTAGGCCAAGAGATGATTCGAGGACAGGTATTTTTACAGGACTTAGGTTTTAAAAATATACCTGTTTATAACCTGGAAAACGCATGTGCCTCAGCTTCAACTGCACTCCACTTAGCGTGTATGTCGGTTGCTGCTGGTCAGTATGACTTGGTTATTGCAGTTGGTGCTGAGAAACTTACCCATGAAGACAAGTCCATGAGCTTTAGGGCAATTGGCTCGGCTGTTGACATGGAGTGGGCTAAAGAGATGATGAAAATGATGGGTATGGATAAGCCCGAGAAGAAAGAAGAGAAAAGCTCCGGGGGAGAGAAGAAAGAGGGCCACTCTAGATTCATGGATATCTACGCCATTGCAGCACAGGCATATATGCACGCAAGTGGTGCCACTGCTCGTGATTTTGCAATGGTTGCCGAAAAGAACCGCTTTCACGCTTCGCTCAACCCATATGCGCAGTTCAGAGACATAGTAAGCGTCGATGACGTTCTGGAGAGCAGATTAATTTCAAAGCCGCTGACTCTTTTGATGTGCTCACCAATCGGAGACGGAGCAGCTAGTGCCGTAGTGTGTTCACCTGAGAAGGCTAGGCAGTTAGGGATAAATAAGCAAGTATTCATAGCAGGGAGTGAGCTTAGATCAGGTATGGGATGGGACGGATCAGGAGATGACACAGTCGAGCAAGCATCAAAGGCAGCTTATGAAAAAGCAGGCATTGGCCCAAGTGATTTAAATGTTGTTGAGCTTCACGACGCTGCAGCACCTGCTGAACTAATTGTCTACGAAGAACTCGGACTTTGCGAAAAAGGTGGAGGGCCAGAACTTATCAGGAGTGGTGCTACCAGATTGGGTGGACGAGTTCCAGTAAATACCAGTGGTGGACTACTCTCAAAAGGACACCCAATAGGTGCCACTGGGCTTGCCCAGATTGTGGAGTTGGTTTGGCAGCTTAGAGGCGAGGCCGGGGAGAGACAAGTGGAAGGTGCCAAGATTGCCTTAAGTGAAAATGCAGGAGGCTTCATTGGTCTAGGCCCAGCTGCAGGGTGCATTCACATTCTAAAAGTCTGAGTTTAAATTTCACAGATTAATTTATAAAACCAAATCCTATTTGCATTAGCTAAGCTAGCAATAGCGGTTTGCCTACCTAGTCATACTTGCAATTACTGGCAACTAATTAATTTGGAGGATTTCAAAGTGGGCAAAGAAGCACTACTTGTAATGGACGTGCAAAAAGGCATTGTTGATCGCTTCAAGGACTCGATGGGTCCTTTGCTTGAAAACATTTCAACTGCACTTGAGACGGCTAGACAAAATGAAATTATACCGATATTCATTCGAGTGGCATTTAGGGGAGATGGCTCAGAGATAAGTCCAAAGAATAAGACCTTTTCTGCCCTTGCATCGGGGTATAAAGCAGATTCCGAGGTAGTTGAGATAGATCCAAGGTGCGGGTATAGAGATGGCGATATATTAATCAACAAGAAACGAGTCAGTGCCTTTGCTGGAAGTGATTTAGATCTTGTTTTACGTTCTTTGGATGTGGATTCACTGATTCTTTGTGGAATTGCCACAAGTGGAGTAGTGCTCTCTACTTTGAGACAAGCAGCTGACTTAGATTTCAAACTCACGGTATTAAAAGATTGCTGTGCTGACGCCGATGCTGAAGTGCACGACGTACTTTTAAACAAGGTATTTCCTCGCCAAAGCGAAGTGATAACCCACAAGGAATTTGTAGAGAAATATTAATTTACTACTGAGCTTGAATACTTAATCAAGCTTTCATAAAGCTATTGGTGCGTATAAGCTGCTGATTCAAGAGCTACATCTTTTGTCATGTCACCAAGTGTGATGTTGACATCAATTAGATGCAGTCCCCATGTGGGACCTAGTATCGAAGAGATGGTTTTAAGGAGTGGAGCGGCTATAGGAGAGCCATTTAATGGGCTTATCTGAAGCCATGAGCTCCCGTTTTGATACATGCACTGACCAGTGAAACTGTCCGGATAGTTTATCCACGGTAAGGTTGGATCACTATTAGGGATGTTGATTCCAGCAAAAATCCCTGTGACATGAGTTGGCATGTAGGGATTCAATGTAGCGCTCCCACCTCCAAGGGCCGCCGGATTGGTACAGAGAACTTGATCATTCGCGTTCGTGGTTCTGCCGAAAACGGCATTTGAGGGCGGCTCTTGGCTAAAGCTTGAGTATGCAATAACACAGCCAGTCTGGCTAGTCGAAGTGCAAGCTGGGATATTTTTAAATGTCCCGCCAACACCTTTCCCAATCGGCACGTTAATATTCCCACCAAGTAGCAGGGCAGAGACTAAGTGTTTTCTTACCTGGGGATTGTTGTCAATCTGTTGTTGGATAAGTTGAGTGAGGACAAAGGATCCCTGTGAGTGCCCAATGAGCACAAATCCACGTCCGTGGTTATAGTCACTAAGGTAGGTTTTCCAAGCCGCGAGAACATCGCTGTATCCGAGGCTTCCAATTGCTTTAGTTGTGGACTGACCCAGAAGAGAAGAAACAGTTAACTGTCTATACATAGGAGCATAGACTTTGCAATCTTGGGAAAATCTAGAGGCCTGGGCTACGGCTACTCCGGTTTCGGCCGGATCGATCGTAAGGTTCGCATTGCCGGTTTTCTGAGTACTCACGGTGGGGTAGACGTAGAAGCAGTCGATGGGAGGGTTGCTAGCATCACTGAACTCTTTGACGCTAGTTGTGCCGTTGGCGTATTTAATACGGGTTGTCAGAGAAGACGTGCACGGATTATTAGCTAATCCAGGTTTACAGAGCCAGACAACATGATCAGGCACGGCCAAGGTTGAACTTGTAGAAGTCGAGCTAGACGTATTGCTGGAACAACTTGCCAAGAGAATGGGAACACAAAGTCCAAGAAGAATCTTTTTAATAAATGAACCTATTTTTGACATCTTTGTTCCTAACCTATATCCGCAATAATTGAGCTTGTGACAAGGTTATATTACTTCGAGTCAATTCTTCAACTTTTCTTCTGGCCACTGTTAAGGACTCGGTAATTTAGGAAGTTTTGACTCTGCGACTAATGCCTAATGTCTTGGCAGCTCTTTTAAGTTCAACGTCACAGAACGGCGTTGATTCGGCTTCCCAAACTTCAAGTGCGGCTCCAAGTAGTTCACGACTGAGCTTTTCAGACGCCGTAGCTCTGATCCACGTCGAGATACTTACACCATCCCGAGTGGAAGCATCACGCACAGACTCTTTTAGCCAAGAGTCCATAGTGACTGAGATTCGATCAATGTGCATATATAATATAAGTAGCACATTTGACACACTGCATTTTTTGAAACTAGTAAAAAGGTGGAGTAGTTGTAGTCAACCTTATGGATGGCTCTATTTTTAAAATTGAGAGGATCACGTGAACCTAAATGCTCTTGGGATAAAATTATCCTTCTCAGCAGCCATTAATTTGATAATTTCCCCAAATGTAATCTTTAAAAGAATCTAGGGACCCAATTGCCGTAAAGATAATTCAGGAATTGCAGGCACCAGATTAATTATTACTTTAATAATCTAAAGTCTCCTTTTATCCAGATTGCTGAGGCCCAATATATTGTGATGAAAGAGTGGAATATCCACGGGCAGTCGAGGTTTTATGGGCCGCCTTTTGATATGCAATGTCTCAGTTGGAAGTTTTTAATTCCTAAGCTCAACGCCTTTTAAAATCTAGCCAACATGGCATCGAGTGGTCCAAGAATCACCTGCATATCCAATTGTGAATTATCCAGTACTTTAAATTCTTTGCGGGTGTATGGTAAGGGGATGGATGGAAATTCGAAAGAAATTGTCAAGGTAGCGCCCCAGGTTAAATATGAGGAGATTAGCGCTCTAAGCTTCAGCCATCCAGCAGACAGGGCAGCGGCGGCGGCAATTAAATCAGTTCCCATGCTCGACACAGTGGTAAAGCGGCTTTCAGAATGGACTTACGAGCGAAGATTAAGGCAAATTCTCCTTGGACAGGCAGTCAGGATCGACTCGGCCCAGCTCCCAGCGGTCTTTCTCCTCCAAAAAAGAAGCGCTGAAATACTTGATGTTGAAAAGATACCAACTCTTTATGTAACCCAGTTTCCGGTTGGAAATGCAATGACTATAGGAGCGAAAGAACCCACAACTCTTTTAATGTCAAGCATAGTCACGGACTATGAAGAAAATGAGCTTCTCTCAGTGCTTGGTCATGAAATGGGCCATGTCCTGGCAGAACATGTGAGTTTGAGCACTGCAATGGAATTAATGCGCATGATGCTCACTGGGATATTAAGAGGTCAACCACTTGCGAGGATTCCCCTTAATGCTATCTATTATGCCCTGCTCGAGTGGTCGAGGGCAGCCGAGCTAACGGCCGATAGAGCAGCTGCTTTGGTAGTAGATGACCCACTAGTTGTTTGTAAAACATTGATGAGAATTGCCGGAGGTCCTGTCAAAGACATGAACTTGGAAGCCTTTATTAGCCAGGCAACTGAGTATGACGAAGAAGAAGACCTAATGAAGAGATGGTCGAGATTTGGCCAAGAAATTGGTGCAACTCACCCCTTCCCAGTTAGACGGGTTAGGGAACTAGTGAGTTGGGTTTCCTCAGGGGAGTTTGACCGGATTCGCTCCGGCTCTTATGTAAGACGAGGTCACGACACAGCCCCATCCAATGAGTTCAATACTGCTTTCCAGCACTATAAAAGCCAATTCACCTCAGCAGTTGATAAGGCAGGAACTGGAATCCAGACAATTTTAGAGAAGATTTCCGGTTGGCTGGACGTAAAAGATAGAGACGAAGGGGACCCAAGTTTATTTGAAGAGGATCTCTAAGCAGAAGCAATCGGCGATATATATTTGAAACCAATTTGAGCCACTATAGGCTTCGCCTTAATGGATAATCTGACAATTGACAGTTGGCTCGAGAGAGTTTCGTAGCGGTGACAATCAGGCTAGAAGCTTTTTTAAAAAGTATCTACGGATTCAGTCTTTGCCGAGATCAATGGTTCAATAATCCACGTTTTCTACGCTTAACTTAAGACCACTTTGTATCTAATTAATTTGGCAAGTTGCCATATTTAGAGTGCGGACTTGCTCGATGCGTCCAATCCGAGAGAATTCAGACTGCAATTAAATTGTGCTCAAAATTCTTGGTAGAGGCACTTAAACCAGTTTGGACATATGAAGGCTGTTTTGGTTTTCTGGTTTGACTAGAACTATCAATAACTATTCCCCCTGATTCAGCTATTGCCGTTTCTAGGATATTATTTGCTTTTTCGATAGCTTCCACTAAGGTCTTCGCCTTAACGGATAAATATAGATTAACTTTGCCGGTTGGTATATCTAAATCAATCGATGGATTAGTTCCTGTTGCTTTAACAAGATTGTCCATCAGGCCATCTAAATGATCTACTAATGAAAGTTCGTTTCCTTCACGTAGCGTATTTACTACTATCCATGATGACCTTACATAAATCATTTCACCTTGCATTTGCTCTTTCCTTTCCATTGCGTATACGCCTTAACTGCATTGTTTGATTTAAAAATATCTAGGATCAGATGGTGTGTAATCTAACCAGTTTAAGTGCTCTCCGGATTTACATTTCAATCGAATGAAACCTGTACTATTACTGCCTTCTTCCCAGCCGTTTGATCTTGCATATTCTAAAAAATCAGTTAAATCTATTAGGTGCATTATGTTGGACACTTCCTTATTTGAGGGGTGGAGGTAGCAGTAGAATGTCATAAATAAGCAAATCTAGTGGCATTTTTTACGGATTTCTGGTAATATTCTATATATGAATGCTGTGGAAGGCGATTATCAAGCTTCAATCCTCCTGAACTTTAGGGGTGAGAATGTCCGATCATTTCGAGATGAGGTCCACTTTTCGCTGCTGGCTAGCGCCATGGCCAACAAGGAAGTAGTGCGATATGCTGCGTGGAAGGACCGAGGTCAGCCCGTAGGTGTACTTCCAGTTGCTGGTGCTTTTGGCGCAAATGCGTCTGGAAAAACTAACCTCCTTCGAGCAATGGATGACATGCGGTCTCACGTACTGCACTCATTTAGATCTGGAAATCCAGTCGGAGGGATTCCTAGGCGCTCCTTCGCACTTGAGGGTTCACCAAATGACCGTCTTTCGCTATTCGAGATTGACATAATTCTAAACGGCATTCGCCACCAGTATGGATTTACTTTTGACGACCATCGGTTTACGGAGGAATGGGCATATTGGTTCCCACACGGACGGGCGGCACTCATATTCCATCGTAGCGACTTAGATGTTGAATTAGGCGCCTTGGATAAAGTGAAGGGAAAGGCCGTAACTGAACTTCTGCGTCCTAATGCTCTTTTTCTGTCGACGGCAGCTTCAGCTAATCATCCGACACTTTTGCCTCTCTACGGATGGTTTAGCCGAAACCTTATATTAGCTGAGGCGAGGTCGCGACCTTTTCGTC
>JABEUL010000185.1 GCA_013044465.1 Acidimicrobiales bacterium | reverse complement strand
TTCCTATTCTGAGTCCCCCTGTCACGTCATATGCCCAGAGTGCCGCCGAGTAAAAACGGGCTGCGGTTTTATTGGGCTTTCCGTCTTTTCCAAAGAGGGGTATTAAAAATGGCAACGGTTCGACCAAGTGCGGCGCATTTTTAAGGAGTCTCTGGCGTTCGGCTAAAGACTCATAAACTAGGGCTACTTCTTGTTGCTGGAGATACCTGAGACCGCCATGAACCAGCTTCGAAGACTTTGATGATGTGCCAGATGCAATGTCCCCTTTGTCAACTAATGCCACTTTCAAACCCCTGCTAGCAGCATCTAGAGCCACACCGCATCCAGTAATTCCCCCGCCAATCACCAGTAAATCGAACTCTACAGAGGCCAGTTTGTCAAGAATTTGGTTTCGATTTGTATTTAGTTGTGAGGTTTCCAAAGTGGTGATCTTTCTGAATTTAAGCTTTTGAACCATGTCTGGCCATTAGTTAGTTTATTTCACTAATTTTTAAGGTGTCGCCAGGAGGCAAAATCTCTTGAATTATCCCGAAAAAATTATCAAATGATAGAAAATAGGACTAATGCCACTAGTCAAGCCCCGTAATATCCGAAAAAATGGCTTCAGACGATCATTTTGGTGACGGTTGGTAGTATAATAACTTTAGTTAACTTTTAACAATAATTGTTAACTAATAAAAAAAGTAAAGATATAGAATAGTATTGTGAAAACGGCTGTTGAATTAACTCAATTATTTAGAAACACTGGACGAAAAGTAACTGCTCAGAGGTTATGCGTGTGGAGGCTTTTAGAAGGCAACACATCACATCCGAGTGCAGAAGTTCTTTTTGAAGAGGCAAGGCGAGAGTTGGAGACAATATCTCTTCGCACTGTCTACCAGGTTCTTCGTGAACTTGAAGAACTGGGTGAGTGCATGTCTCTTGACCTGGGAACTGGTGCATCGCGATTTGACCCAAATGTAGATGCAGCTCACCACCATTTGGTCTGCACGTCATGCGGAAAAGTTCGAGACCTATATGCGGACTTTCCTTCAGTTGAAGCGCCAAAGACGGGACTTGATGGTTTTCAGGTTGGAAGTGCTGAAATAGTTTTTAGAGGGACGTGCGCAGAGTGCAAGTCAAATGCCGGGCTAAATGGATCCACAAGACCAAAGGCTCTGGTTTCCTAATAATAATTTGGTGACAATTAGTAGCATCACACAATCACTATTTAATCTTTAATTTGAAGAAAGGATTATACAGTGCCAGAACTAAAAGGTTCTAATACGGAAAACAATCTAAAGACGGCTTTTGCTGGTGAGAGCCAGGCAAATAGGCGGTATCTATATTTTGCGCAGAAAGCCGATGTAGAGGGTTACCCAGATGTAGCAGCTTTGTTCAGGTCAGTCGCTGAAGGTGAGACCGGACACGCATTTGGCCATTTTGATTTCTTGGCCGAAGTTGGAGATCCTGTAACGGGCCTTCCGGTTGGCCCAACCGAGGACAACTTGAAATCTGCTGTTTAGGGCTAAACTTATGAGTACACAGAGATGTACCCTTGTTTTGCCAAGGTAGCTCGCGAAGAAGGCTTTGACTCGATTGCTGAGTGGTTGGAAACTCTCGCAAAAGCCGAGAAAAGTCACGCAAGCAGATTCAACGCTGGCCTATCTAACATTTCGTAACGCTCATTACTTTTAGACCTTAGTTAATTCGAGGTAATTTATGGTGACTGTCTAACAATTATTACTTGTCAAGGAAAGAACGTATATGACTGTAACTTATGATCCAGATCATCTTAATTACTACAATGAAGATGATCTTCGCCAAGAATTAACTAGGGTCTATGATCTTTGTCATGGATGCCGGTTGTGTTTCAACCTGTGTCCATCTTTCCCCACCCTATTTAATGCAATTGACAAATACGACGGTGAAGTTGCGTCCTTAACCCATAGTGAGCAAGATCTCGTAGTAGATCAGTGTTATCAGTGCAAGCTTTGCTACATTAAGTGCCCATATGTGCCGCCTCATGAATGGGAATTAGATTTCCCAAGACTCATGATGAGAGCCAATGCATTAAGGCAAAAAAAGAAAGCGGCGCCTTTTAAGGAGCGTATGGCAGATCAAGCCTTAAGTCGCACTGATCTAGCAGGTGCTCTCTCCACCGTATTTTCCCCACTAGTGAATCCAATTGTGACGAAACCTGGCGGAATTGTCAGAAAGGCAATGGAGCCACTTGTCGGAATCTCTTCAAAAAGGCTTTTGCCACCTTATACAAAAGTGAGATTTTCAACCTGGTGGAAAAAAAGGGGAGCGAAAAAGATTGAAAATGAGCAGGAGAGAGTGGCGATTTTCCAGACTTGCTTTGTTGAGTATATGGCTCCTGAAGTGGGAAAAGACTTAGTTGGGGTATTGGAGCACAATGACATATCCTGCACTGTGCCAAGTGGAGTCAAATGCTGTGGGGCACCTTGGCTTCACAGTGGCAATGTGGAGATGTTTAAAAAAGTAGCAGAACAAAATGTAGCCAGACTAAGCATCGAAGCTGCCCAAGGAAGAGCAATAGTGGTGCCCGAGCCAACATGTTCCTACATCATCAAAGAGGACTACCCTAAGTATCTAAAATCAGATGAAGCCAAATTAGTGGCAAGTCAAACATTTGATACTTCAGAGTATCTAGTAAGCATAAATAAATCTCAAGAGCGCACACTAAAGGCCGATTTCAATGGAGATTATCCCAAAGAAGTCACCTATCATGCACCTTGTCATCTAAGGGCTCAAAATATCGGATTTAAAACTAGGGATCTCCTAAAAGGTGCTGGAATAAAGGTAAATATTGTGACTGAGTGTTCTGGGATTGATGGGACTTGGGGCTATAGGGCTGAGAATCAGGAAGAGTCAGTTCAAGTATCCAAAAAGTTAATGAGTGAAGTCAAAAAGGGACAAGAAGCTGGAGTCGATACTGTAGTTGGAGAGTGCCATTTGGCCAACACAGCTATTTTGGAATCCACTGGTTCGATGCCAATGCATCCAATGCAGATTCTCGCTCGTGCTTATGGCTTGGATGAAGAGTAGATACGTTCTTCTCTTGGTAATGATTTTAAATAGATAGAGGTGGTAATGGAAAAGCTAACGTTAAAAGATATAAAAGATCTCAGAGACTATGAAAGAAGCAGAGAAGAGTTTCGAGACAAGATTATTACACTTAAGAAAATCCGACGGATTTCAATAGGTCCACTCGTAACTCTACTTTTTGAGAATCGTGAGACCATGCTGTTTCAAATTCAAGAAATGGCTCGTGCTGAAAAAATAATGAGTGACGATGGAATACAGGAAGAATTAGATGCCTACAATCCTTTGATTCCAGGGGCGGGAGAACTTAGCGCCACTTTATTTATTGAGCTCACTTCAAAGGATGAATTAATTGAGTGGTTGCCCAAACTCGTTGGCATCGAGAGATCACTTGAGTTGCTCATAGGCACTTCACAAATATCTGCGCCTTCAATTCCAGAGCAACTGCACGAACAAATGCTCACGAGGGATGATGTGACTGCCTCAGTTCACTACATTCACTTTGAAATACCCAAACCTGCCCAAGCAGAATTCCTAAATGGACCGGTAATTCTTCGCTGCAACTTAGAAACTTACAGGCATGAATTAGAGTTATCTAAGGAAGTTTTAGCTGAACTTTCCGCAGATATGGCCTGATTCAAATATCAAAATCAGTTATTTGCATCTTTCTTAGTTCTGCTTCTCGTCTTTGCTCGACTTGCCTGGTCTAGGTTACTTTTTCTCAACCTGACCATACCCGGCGTGACTTCCACACTCTCGTCATCGGCAATGAACTCAAGCGCTTGTTCCAAGGAGAGGTGTTGATAAGGAGTCAGGCGTTCCAGGACCTCAGAAGTGGAAGATCTCATATTGGTCAACTTCTTCTCTTTTGTTGGATTGACATCCATTTCGTCCTGTCTCGCATTTTCACCCACAATCATTCCTTCATAAACTTCAGTTCCTGGAGGCACAAACATAGTGCCTCGCTCCTGAAGTGCCATAAGTGCAATTCCGGTTTTCATACCTTTTCGATCTGCCACCATCGAACCATTTCGTCTGGTTTTGAGTTCCCCGTGCCATGGCTCCCAACCGTCAAATACATGATGCAGTATGCCTGTTCCACGAGTTTCTGTCAAAAACTCAGTTCTAAAACCAATTAGACCTCTAGCTGGTACTCGGTAGTCCATTCGGACCCAGCCAGTTCCATGGTTAACCATTTCAATTAACGTGCCCTTGCGAAGTGCAATTAACTGAGTAACTACCCCCAAGTAGTCTTCTGGCACATCAATTGCTAATCGTTCCATTGGCTCATTTTTGACACCATCGATTAATTTGGTGACTACCTGAGGTTTGCCAACTGTCAGCTCGAAGCCTTCTCTTCTCATGGTCTCGATAAGAACAGCTAGTTGCAACTCACCCCTTCCCCGAACTTCCCAGGCATCAGGTCTTTCAGTTGGGAGTATTTGAAGGGACACATTTCCCACCAACTCAGCATCAAGCCTGTTTTTAACTTGCCTAGCAGTGAGTTTTGTTCCTCCACCACCAGCAAGCGGGGAAGTATTAATTCCGATTGTCATAGCCAAGCTTGGCTCATCAACAGTTATGACAGGCAATGGTCTTGGATCATTTATGTCAGAGAGAGTTTCACCGATTGTAATTTCACTAATTCCGGCAACCAATACTATTT
>JABEUL010000184.1 GCA_013044465.1 Acidimicrobiales bacterium | reverse complement strand
CTATTGAACAGATGCTTCTAAGACTCTAGATAGGAGAGTTGGCCCTGCTCGCTCAGTCGGGAGAGTGCCGGGCGGTGATCCGCCAAATTGGCGAGGTGAAAGGTTTTCCAAGTCGACCAAGTCAATTTGGAATTTATTCTTCTCGAGTTGGATAATTAGGTCTTTGGGATCGAGCTCTGGATGCTCTGCAACAAGCTGGCTTACAATGGAATGGATACGAGAGGCAACAAATACTGGTCGAGCGGTTAATTCCGAATTAAGCCCCAGGTCCTCAGGAGATGGGAGCTTGCCAATTGTCTGAGCTAACCAGCGACTTTCACTTTGGTATTGCTCGTGATCTAGCTTTTCCTGTTCTTCCACCAATCGTCGCTCTTTGGCACTGGCCTCTAATTGAGAAACTTTCTGTTCAGCCGATACCTGGGAGAGACGAAAGGACTCCGCAGCAGATCGGACTCGGGTGACAAGCACCGCTATTGGATCTCGTGCGCCATTTAAAGATCCTAGTGAGGTTATTTGATTCAACACTTGCAACTCATGTGCTCCAGTTGCCAGTACTTCGCCAAGAGCACGTATCAAAGTTGGTGATGGTGCGACTTCGAGCTTGTAGTGGCTTATGATCTTTCGGGCAAGATCGGTTGCTGGTCCCCCTTGTCCAATCTTTTGATTGAGGAGCGCTCTCCTAGGTGTTCTTTGGAGAGGAGTCGGAGCACATGGCTCCACTAGTGCAGATCTTGCAAGTAGTTCAAGTGTCATCTCTTTGCCTCGAGAAGCGTTAAAGGAAATGAGGCCAGCTTTTTCTAAGGCATCAAGTCCAGCACTCAAAGTTCGCCAGCCTATCCCAAATTGATTCGATATCCTTGTCTTAGTCCACCCATCTGGAAGCATGGCGCTGTTGTGATCACAGAGAAAGAGAAGCAGGAGCAACATTGATGCTGCACTCCAGGAAAGTGAGTGTTCCCGGAGTATCTGTGATAGGCCTACTCGTGAAATCGGAACAAAACGTTCGTGTTTCCTCATATGGTGGTGCAACAGGCTCTCTTCGTTTTCCCTCGTAGTGATCTCAAGGCTTCCTGGTCGAAATGGTTGGATGGAAAAGGTTGTGAGATTGTTTTCAAAGAGTCTATCCAAGGCACGCCTAGCTCTTCGATAAGGAAGAGCGTGACGAAATGCCCAGTTGACTGCTTTGAAGGGAGTTGGCTTGTTATCCCACCAGTTCACCTCATTTGCAAGCAGCACTCCTACGAAGAACGCTGAGAGCAAATATCCTTCTCGCCTGATTCCTGGACTGCCAAGTCTTGATATGGCATCTAGCCGAATGGGCACGAATCCACTTTTGCCTACTGAGGAGTCTTGGGGCTGTGTCTCCACAGAGTTTTTGAAAATTGGGATGATCAAGCTGCGACAGTTGGAGCTAATTCAATTTCATTTGTCTCAGATACATGAATTACTCGCTCAATGAGTTCCGTGGTAGTCCTCCATGCACGAACTACTGGTGCCGGTGGATTTTGATATTCATCTCCAACCTGTCTAGATCTGCGAAGACCTAGAGACCAAAGTACAAGAGATGCCTCGTTGCCACAACTTTTCCGTGCGAGGGTTCCCCATTGATCGCCACCAAGCAGAAGAGACACAAGTGGCTTAGAAGCTTGTCCTGAAAAATACTTTCTTAACCTTGTTTTAGAGCTCAAGGACTCAGAGTCTCTGGCAGTAGAGAAAATACTGCAACCTGTTAGGTTGTTCCGTGTGGAAAAATCATCTAGCCAGTCCACAGCAATATCAATTCCTTCAGAGACCAGTTGCCAAGTTTGGTTGCCAACAACTATTCCATTTTTCCTGAAGAGCTCAGACGCTTCTTCTGATAGTGAAGTCGGATTCGGTCTGGATTCATCGATGCTGGCTATGTCCTCGCTGAGAGGTAGATCTTTTGAATTCTGACCACGGAGTGACCGTCTGGCCGCAGAGAGTACATAATTAGCAGCACGATATGTAGAAACCTCATTGGTTCTCACCTGCTCTGCCAAGCGAACTGCATGTATTGCTGGAACAACTGGATCACAGCCTGGAACATTTTTAGTTATCCACTGCACAACTTCTGCCCATCCGGGGTGAACCCAAGTGTTGCATGCCCTAGTGGTTGAGATCTTACGCAGTTCTCTTGCAAAAGAGATGATGTTTTCCCGTGGGAGTTCTGGAAGAGGGTTTCCAAGAATAAGAGCTAGGCGACTCAGTGAACCAGAAGATGAATCAAATTTTGTTGCTTCAGTTATTTCGGCAAGAGATGACGAGATTGAATTTGAAAATGGCATGAACTTAGAATCTGCCTTTTTTATTACCTTCTCTACCCCGTGGCAAGACATCTCTAGAAATCTTGCTACCCTTGAGATGTCCATAGATGTCCAACCGGGAGGAAATTTATAAATGGTAAACGAACGACTTCGTGCCGCAATCTTTTCAAATGGCTTTGATCCAGATAAAATAAGTAGCAACTTAGGAGTTGATCGAAAAACAGTAGATCGCTGGATAGGAGGAACAGTTCCCTATCGCCGGCACCAACATTCTTTATCAGCGTTACTGAAAACAGATCTTGGATATTTGTGGCCAGCTGAAACGCCCGAACAGTCAAACCAGATGAGCAAAGCAGAATTAATCTCGATTTGGGCCAAGCGCTTTCACGCACCATCAAGTATTTGGCTAGACCTTTTTGAAAAGGCCTCCAACAACATCGACATCCTGGTCTATGCAGGGTTTTGGCTCTCGGAAGATCCTGCCATCAGGAAGGTTCTTGAGAAAAAAGCTAAATTAGGTGTTCAGGTGAGATTTCTATTTGGAGCATTAGACGGAACGGCAGTGGCTAGTCGAGGCATTGAAGAAGGCATTGGTGATTCACTTTCTGCCAAGATTCGAAATGCGATTCACAACTACCGAAATATTGCGGACCTTGAAAACGTTGAGATTCGATTTCATGACACGCCGCTTTATAGTTCCATCTATCAAGCTGATGAATCAATGCTTGTGAGCTGTCACATCTATGGTCTCCCAGCACACATGACCCCATTGCTTCACATTCAGAAGATTCCAGGTGGAGAGCTATTCACCCAATACTCAGAAGGATTTGATCGGGTCTGGGAAAGTGCGCAGTTGTTTTCAGAAAGTGAGTTTGCAGCATAGTGGCTCGACGTGACTACTTTGATGATCCTGATGCTCCAGCGCCAAACGCAATGGTTCCGGCTTCAACGGTATTTGTTTCAGATGGTAACGGAAAAGTTTTATTGGTCAAAAGAGTAGATAATGGCCTATGGGCTCTTCCGGGTGGAGTAATTGAATTTGGCGAAAGTGCAAGCATGGCAGCAATTCGTGAAGTGAAAGAAGAGACCGGCATAGACGTGGAGATAACGGGGTTAGTTGGAATTTATAGTGACCCACGAAGCCTTATTGCATATGACGACGGTGAGGTCAGACAACAATTCACTATCTGCTTCAGGGCAGATGTTGTGGGTGGCGAGTTAAGTGGCAGTGACGAATCAACAGAAGTCAGGTGGGTTGACCAAGTAGAGATCGCAGATCTTCAAGTGCTTCCAGTACAGAGGTTGAGGATTGATCACGGATTTGAAAGAGGAGCAGAAACGCCATTTATCGGGTAGATTTCTGACAATCGGTCCTGGAAATCTAGGGCAGTATTCAAAAGCTGGTCGTGAGCTTGGATAATTGCTCGATGAACGACAGTCTCAGATCCATAACGCTCAAGTATCTCGTCTAATCGCTCTTGTGGAGAGCATCTCTCACCCGTCGGTGATGATGTGAGATCAGCCCAGGCAAGCAATTCTCTTGCCTCTTTAGGCGGCACTTCAAACTCGATTGCCAGTACATAATCAAGGTCACGCATCTCAGCTTCAGCCTCAGCATTTGTATGCCACGCAACAAGGCGGCATATTTCCATTGACCAACCCTCGTTCCGAAGGTATCTTGCGCCATCAAGTGGATGGAATTTAGTAATTCCAATGTCTTTGCTGTAACCAATGTCATGCAACCAGGCAGCCGGCAGGAGAGCAGACTTCCAGGGCTCGTCCAGCATCTCTGTGGCAAGTTGAGCTTGCTCGACCACATGTCTACTGTGATCTAACCGGGTTCCGGTGTCGTGGAGAAGAAAAGTGGCGAGCTCCTTAGCCTGAATCACTAAGTTGCTATCTTCAGACATGTTCATTTTGATGCGAACCTTTCAGACGCCCGATGCGGTGATGAATTCTTGATACCAGGTAATTCAAGAAACTTCTGAGTCTGTAGATGAAGACATAAGTCATTTGGCTTCGACTCATATCCAGCTTTCCAATAACTTGAAAAGAGGAGGAGGCTCGCAAGATTGGCCAGGGGCCTAAT
>JABEUL010000183.1 GCA_013044465.1 Acidimicrobiales bacterium | reverse complement strand
AGTACAATATAAAGTACTATGAATGTTACAACTATTTCAAAATTTCGCAAAAACTCAAAAAGCTATTTCGACCAGGTTATAGAAAACCAGGACACCCTGCTTATTACTCGCAATGATGGTCAGACTTTAGTACTGATAACGCTCGAAGACTTTAACTCAAAAGCAGAAACAGATTATTTAAATAGCAGCAAAGCTAATAAAGAACATCTAGAAAGGTCCATTGCCCACGCCAAGGCAGGAAAAGTCAAGAGACATAAGCTGATAGAAGCTTAAATGTCTGAACGAAAAGTTTCATTCACTCAAGATGGGTGGAATGAATACCACTACTGGCTTAATCAAGATAAGAAAACACTCAAAAAAATTAACAAACTTGTTGATGAAACATGTAGAGTGCCGTTTAGTGGTTCTGGTAAACCCGAGCCACTAAAAGAAAACTACTCTGGTTATTGGTCTAGGCGCATTGATAAACAAAATAGGTTAATATATTCTGTATCTGATACCGACATTACTGTAGTTGCCTGCAGGTTTCACTATTAAACTTCTCGTACATACTTCCAGGAAAATCGCATTATATCGCTTGTATGTAGCATAAAATACGGATTTAGTGATAGGTGTTAACTATCTGATGGTAGAATAAACGTATGTCGGAGATACCTAGTTTTTTCAATTACCTTAAATCTGAAGGCGATAAGTCAGGGTTATACCCTTTTGCCTATGTTAATGAAGACAAAGCGTTTTCTATCGGCGATGGAAAGGTAGCGCTTACTGACTTTGACCCATATACTTTTAGCTCTGATGAACTAGGTCTTGGTGATGGTATTGATATTGACGAAATGCCTCAACAGGCAGCGTTAATATCAATTATGGGAGGTGTTATTATTGGTCCTAAATTGCACGAATGGGTTGAAGCTAATCCTAAAGTCCTAGCTGATACCTATAAGGTTATGTACGAAGCATATGTTGCGTTTCTAGATGACCTCTCGCAAGTACCTGCTGAACGTACAACTTCACATATGGGTTTCGCCTCAGGTCTTAGAGAATATGGTGGTATCGGATTACAAGTTTTAGGGAACTGTGCTTGTATGGGTCCTAACCCTCAGAGTTATTATATCGATGGACAGTTTGAGCATGGATTTGGTGAATATGATTTGCATAATGCCGATAGTCAGGTTCAACGAGCAAGCCTTTATGCTGGATTGGGTCATTTAGCTCAATTGACTACTTCCACAGCCTAAGCCTGAAAAAGCAAAAAGTCTCCTAATATAGTAGTTGTACTTTTGCGCTTTCAAATCGTTAGGCAGTTAATTAGGAGTAGTATCGCGAACTATCCCTTTTTTAACTATTAAGGTTAACTAGTGAATTGTTGATGAAATCCAGAGAGAGAAGTCTATAAATTGATTAAAGTCGGGGTCGTAGGACTGTATACTAGGTTAATGCCTAAAATTACCTGACATATATTGTCTCCTTAGATTACTTAATTAATTATACTGATTTAGCTAAGGACAGTGTGTTCATTATATCGGTAGGGTGACACAACAGCACGCACGATGGCCCTCCAGTATTGACATTTTAAGAATTAGTGATAAAATATAGATAATATGTTACTATACAACTACAGCTAAAACAGTCATGCAGTCTCTGCAGCTTTTTTAGTGCGTTATGGCATTTCAAAACTTCAATAACCGAGCAGGTGCATGATTGATATATCATTACCACTCGGTTTTTAATTGGAGTTCAATATGGAATATTACGATAGTTTTCCGAGGCAAAAAGAAGTAGGTGTAAAGATACCCATCCCCAGAAGTTCACTAGAGATAAACGGTGTTTTGAGAGGAGACTACTCGCATTCATTAGCTATTCTAGCTCCTGGTCTAGGTGGCTGGATGCACGACCTAATACTATTCAATGCTTCTCGCTTCTTTGATGAGCAAAACATTGCGACACTGCGGGTGAGTTTTTACGGGGATGGTGATAAGCAAAGAAACATTGGTGACTTTGACGTTAAAACAAATGCCGCAGATATAGACACAATCGTGAACTATGCTAAACAAAAAGGCTCTGATTGGGTATGCGTCATTGGGCATAGCTACAGTGGCATGGCAATTGTATATTCCAAGAAACAAGCTTTTGATGCTGCTGTACTATGGGATGCTAGTCATACAGACGGCTATAATGAACCACAAGCTAAGCAGAACTTGGATAAAGATTTTAGTTATATACCCGAGTTAGATTCATATGTTTCAGCTCGTGGACCGGGATATGTATTATCACGTAAGGTATTTGAGAATTACGCTCCTGGTAGCAACGCTATGGCTCGAAATTTCAAAATTCCTACGCTCGTAATAAATGCGAGCCAGAGCGGCAACGTCATGCGGCAGTTTGGGGAAGACTACGCCAACAGCATAGATGCTGAAACAAAGCACGTAGCAATACCTGGAGCATCTCATCCCTTTACAGAAGATGGAGCTATGGAACAACTATATAAAGTCACCACAGATTGGATTAAATCCCAAAGTAATAAACGATAAATAGGAGGTCTATCATGACACTTAAAAGCTAATAGCTAAAAATGGGAGAGGCATAATGCCTCTCCTTTGTTATGTTTTTGATAATCGTGATCGATAATAATCCTCCAATGTTGCATTTCGTCTATCAACAAATGTAAATTTTCCTTAGGCTACACCTCCACGAACAGTAATTCATTCATTTTTCTGTTTAAATTAAACTTTTATAGGAATAAACTTTTTTATTTATTTAACTGAAAACCTCTTAAAAATTATCAATATTCTGTTCTTT
>JABEUL010000182.1 GCA_013044465.1 Acidimicrobiales bacterium | reverse complement strand
GTTAAATACTTTGATAAAGATTAATGAGATTCAACCCGATATCGCGTATTTGCAAACTTATGGCCCGCCATTACAGAAGCTTCAATCAGAAGCAAATAGCGCACCGCATCAGTGGCAGAATTGGTTTTGGATATGCTTTGGTGGAATTCTTATATTTATTCCACTTATTTTACTCATGAAAGGTCGTTGGAACCCAGCAACGGCCAAACGGGACGAAGATGAGCACGAGCAATTTGTGCAGTCAGAACTTATCCGGCTTCGCGGTGCCACTACTGACTAAAGCACATGCTGGCTAGTCGCCGACTAATTGTATTTTTTCGACTTTTAGTACCACTTGTTGTTGTAGGAATATTTAGCTTCATCCATGCAAAATACATAGGTCATTACAAGTTACTCTCTAATTTTCGAACGACCTGGGAGTTGCTGTTGGCTTTCTTGGCGTCATTTTTCGCATATATCTTTGAACCCGAGGCGACTACCACTTGGTTCCGAAGGTTTTTTTCAGCGGTTGCCGTTCCCTCTAGTGCCGTAGTTGTAATAAGCATTTTCCAACTCATGCTTGGTTCTCCGTTATTACCGAGATTCGTAGTAGGTTCAAGCACTTTAGGAGTTGCTGGGTTGCTGGCTGTTTTTGAAGTGGCAAGAAACACTACTGGAAGCCTCGGAGAAGGTGAAAGAGTCCTAGCCGTGGTGAGTGAAGAAGTTGAAAACCACTTACTTCACGATATTGACACTTCTCCGGAAAGGTCTATTCGGGACGTTAAATTTATAAGCTCGACTTTGGATAGAACTAAGTTTGGCGAGCAAGTAGAAAGCTATAAACCAACTTTAATTGTACTCGATAGAAATGCTCAAAGCAATGAAGAACTTCTATCTTCGGTTGCAAGTTATCATAAAAACGGAATCCGGATTCGTACGTTGACCTTATTTTGCGATCAATGGTTAGGAAAACTTCCAGTTTCAGAACTAGCACAAACGTCGCTTTTATTTGACATTAATGCCATCCATAATCGTATGTATTCTAGGTTCTCACGTCTTATGGATTTGGTTCTGTCAGTGCCCCTTTTACTAGTTTTACTGCTCTTAATCCCTTTAGTCTGGGTAGTTGATCTTTTTGGGAACCGAGGCAAACTTTTTTATCGGCAGTTTCGGATAGGAAGGAATGGAAGAGAGTTTTCAATCATTAAGTTTCGAACTATGCCTGCAGGTTCTGATAAAGCGGAGTGGACAGATGTTGAGGATTTCCGACTTAATAAAGTTGGATCTCAGTTGAGGAGACTTCATATTGATGAAATTCCGCAGGTTATCAACGTTATCCTAGGAGATATGGCGATAGTCGGCCCGCGCCCAGAGCAACCACAATACGTCAAAATGCTTGAAGAAAAGCTTCCGTTTTATTCTGTCAGACACTTGGTCAGACCGGGGATAACCGGTTGGGCTCAGATGAAATTTCACTACGCTTCAACTGATTTAGATGCCTTAGAGAAGCTTCAGTATGAATTTTATTACCTAAGACATCAGAGCGTTATTCTTGACCTGAGAATTATATTAAGGACCATTAGGAGTTTGTGGAGAAGGCAGGGTAGATGAGTTGTCTTGCCTTGCCTAAATAGTTAATTGTTGAATCCGGAAAGGGTTACATTAACTTAGAGTTGAATTGGGCCAATTTATAGGCAGGCCAGCAACCTGTGACAGTGGTAACGTGTAAGAATTGTGAACGAAGCAGTTATAGTTACGGATAGGCCTGTTAGGAAGAAGTTTTCCCTTGAATATGGAACCAGATCTTTTAATGTACCTGGAGCAGCATTTATAGCAATACTTGTAGCTTTTGGACTTTGTTGTGCATATATTCCCTGGGGTGCTGCGGCACCATTTGTCTCTCGATTTGCAGTCCTTTTTCTCACAATTGCATTGGGGGCACCTCTGGTATTTTGGGCTTGGTCGATCAAGACTTTTCGGTTACCTGTGGTGCTCATGGCTCTTTTCTTGCTAGTGGCTTTGGTGAGTGCATTGTTGTCCCATCAGTTAGATATTGCATTTTTTGGAATTTATACCGCCGGTACTGGATGGATTTTTTACCTGGCACTGTTTTCGGCTTGGCTTATTGGGCTGAGATGCTCAGGAAGCGAGATAAGCGTCAAAGCAATAACATATGTAATTTCCATTGGCGCAGTTGTGAACTCACTGTTTGCAGTAATTGAAATAGCAACCATTCATTCCACCCACGGACTGAATGGTTTGGCAATTGCAAGTTCCGGGGGAGCGTCTGGGTTATTAATTAATCCAGTGTTCTTGGGTCAGCTATTAAGTGGAACCATCGTACTTGTTGCCTTTACGAAGTATCTGACAAATAGGGCTTCGGTCGTAGTGTTATTTGTATGTGGCATAGGAGACTATTTGAGCCAAGATAGGGCTTCAATAATTTTTATAGCAATCGGGGTCGTAGTTTTACTTTACAGGAAAAGATTAGTTGGCCTTGGTCTTTCAGTGGTTTTGTGCCTAGGGTATTTTGCAGGCGGTTTGATCTCGAATTTTTATAATGGAGCTAAGGTCTCGTCGAGGATCACTTCTGGAGCTATATCCACTGTCGGGAGTGCCAGAATGGTTATTTGGAAGTACTCCATCCACGCCTTTGAAAAGAGTTTTTTGATTGGTTATGGTCCTTCGGGGGATTCGAAGGCTACTCTTCCGTTATATGGCCTTGATATGGTACGGGCAACAAGATTGCCTAGTGGTTATTATGCAGATGCCCACAACGTAATAATCGAACTACTTGTATGCACCGGAGTTATTGGGACATTGCTTGTAGGAGCATTCATGTTGTCCGCAATTAGAATCTCTGGTGGTGAGCTTTTATGGTTCGCACTAGCAATGGGGGTATTCCTTTTATTCGAGCCTTTAAATATCGCGACGTGCCCACTTATATTTTTAGCATTGGGTGCTGGGGTGTCACCTAGGGAAAAGCCGAAAAATATAGTCGGCAAAGTAATATGTTCTGTCCCGTCAATTGAGGCAAAGAAGTTGAAACCACACATAAAGGGAGCTAGGCTAAGTCTTTGCGTTCTGGCAATAATTTTTGGCATAAGCATAATTTGGGGAGATATTGAAATTGATCATGCGGGTGGAGTTTTACTTAACTTTGAATTAATAAAAAGCCAAGATGTATCCTTCAATTCCGGCCCGGCAAAGCTTGCTACATTACTTATCCCTGAGTGGAGTAACTCAAATTCAAGTCTCGCCCAGTCCTACGCCTTAGCAGCAACAGTTGGTGAAAAAAGCTTATGGCAAAAGGCAATTGATGCACAAAAAATGGCGGTTGCCAAGAGCCCATATGATCCGGTTGCTTGGACTTGGTTGGCCATTTATGAAGAGAATGCGGGGAACAAAGTTGTTGCTTATCAAGACTATTTAAAGGCCGTAAAGCTGGATCCTCTATGGCTTGGTGGGATTAATATGCTTTGTGAGATTCAAAGTTCTAAGTCAATTAAAGTTAATTATGACTGGTGTAAAGATTCGGCAATGATCCAATCAGCTGTAAATGGCCATTAAGAAATAGCGTTATAAAGTTAGTAAATCACTTAGTATATGATTCAATTGTTAAAAAGGCTAAAGGCTTTCAATCCATAGCCTTTTCCGGTGGGATAACTTTGTAGAAATAAGTAGGTTTCTTTTCAATTTGTTAAATGATCCGTATGGCAATTGTTTATAACCGTGCCCAAGAATTATCATCTTCCAGTTCTAGCAAATTATTAAATAATCAAGCGCGAGTTGTTAGTAGTTTCGACGATATTTTCAGCATAGATATAAAGTCGCATTTCACAAGAGAGTGTTTTGTACGGAAATTTATATTCATTTGCTTAAAGAGATGGCCAAATCCTTGTCAATTGCAACCATCAGCTTTTTTATTTAATTACCAAGTAAGCAAGTAAGTGGAGGTGGCGGGAATCGAACC
>JABEUL010000181.1 GCA_013044465.1 Acidimicrobiales bacterium | reverse complement strand
GTCAACCGCCTTTTTAAATGCTGCATATATTTTTGTAACATCATGGCCACCACGTTCAAGTCTTGCTAGTTGAGGATCACTCAAATGCGAAACCAAATTAGTGAGTTCTTTTCCAAAGAACTCACTTCTGATCACGTCACCACTTGAGGTTGCATAATATTGGTACTGGCCATCTAATGTTTGGTCCATCTTGTCCTGGAGTAATCCATTTTGGTCAGATTCTAGGAGCTGATCCCAGGATCCACCCCAAATGACCTTAATAACATTCCAGCCGCTTCCTTTAAAGAGTTGCTCAAAATCCTGTATGACCTTGCCATTACCCCTAACGGGACCATCTAACCTCTGCAAATTGCAGTTGACAACGAAAATTAAGTTGTCCAAACCTTCACGTGCGGCCAAACCCAATGCAGCACTCGATTCAGGCTCGTCCATCTCTCCGTCACCCACAAATGCCCAAACACGAGAATCGCTCAAGTCTTTGATTCCTCGCTGAGTAATGTATCTGTTTATATGAGCTTGGTGGATAGCCATTAGTGGGCCCAACCCCATAGAAACCGTCGGGAACTGCCAAAATTCCGGCATTAGGCGAGGATGTGGATAGCTCGAGAGCCCTTGGCTCATGGGACTCGATATAGTATTGGCTCCTCGTATTCCGCCAAGATCACTTCCCGTCTCTCGCCTAAAGCAATCCAAGTCTCCTTCGGTGAGCCTGCCTTCTAAATATGCTCTGGCATAGATCCCAGGCGAGGCGTGACCTTGGAAAAATACTTGGTCACCGCACTGATTATTATCTGCTCCTCTAAAAAAATGATTGAATCCTACTTCCAATAAAGTGGCCGCTGAAGCATAAGTTGCTAAATGGCCTCCTAGTCCATCTACCCTTTTATTTCCTCGAATAACCATTGCAACTGCATTCCACCGGAGAAGTGCTCGGATCTTTTTCTCAACCTCTTGGCTCCCGGGATAGGATGGCTCATCAGCCTTTGAAATTGTGTTTCGATAACGCGTGGTTAAAATATTCGAGTTATCAGTTAATCCCAAGCTATCTGCATAGCCGAAAAAATTACGCAAGAAACCCTTAGTGCGCTCAGGTCCATACCTCTTTAGTAGTTCCTCCAGGGACTCATTCCACTCATTAGAAAGTGAAGGATCTAGGTCGAATGTATCCTTGCTGTCCATTTCGCTCCAATCCAAACCAGTAGTTAAAACCAACTCCTAGAGATACATTAGTTAATTTATGGACGGCCAGCTGCTATAAAGCCGAACAAATAAAGTGGAGCGTATGAAACATTAGTTCCAGGTTCAGAAGCTTGGATGATCGTATCTTTGCCATAAGGTCCGCTTCCGACATACATAACAACATGATCAATCTCATAGGGCGATCCGTCTAATGAAAAATTATAGAAAAGCAAATCACCTGGCTGAAGATCTTGCAGTGATACCGGAGTAGATTGATTGTACTGATAATAAGCACTGTGGAGAAGATCAATGCCTTCAGGTGCCCAAGCCTGCAGCACAAGCCCAGAGCAGTCGACACCCTGCATTGAAGCTCCACCCCAGACATATGGAACACCTAGATATCCTTCGGCTTGTGTAACTGCATCTAAGCCTTGTGCGGGAGTGGCTTCAGTCAGCCTATCGGCTACGGGAGGTGGTGGGTATGTAATTGTAGAAGTTCCCGAAGGCTGTGCAGTATTTGAATCAACGGTGCCTCCGTTTTGAATTATTAATTGTGTCGTGCCTAATGCCGATGCCTCAATCTGGTTTAGAGATTTATTGGTTGTAGTATTAGGTGACTGAGTAGTAATTGCACTCAGTACATTCACCACTTGGATAGCTTTTTTCTCGGCTTGGGCCTTAGCCTGCTCGGAGGTGGCTGCAGCTGCAGCGGCGGCGGCGGCCTGTGCGGCCTGTGCAGCTGCTTGTGCAATTGCTTGGGCCAATTGCCCCTTTACTTCGCCGAGGGTATTTTGAGCATTCTGTGATGCTTGCTCAACAGCTGTTTTTTTAGAACTCAGTAGGGCAGCATCGCTTTGCGCTTTAGTGAGGGCACTCTGGTGGGCAACGAGTGCAAATTGTAGAGCAACTTGGGCTTGTTTGTAGTTATTGAGTGCATTACTAAGGGACTCACTTGCACTTTGGGCGTACATCTGCTTTATCTGTGCTTCTTGGACTGCAGTTGTCATCATTTCAGATACTTGATCTAGGGGTGAACTTACAAAATAGTCATTAAGCGCAGCTTCACGAAGTGTGTTCTGTGTTTGTTGGTAAAGGTCTTGACTTTTTAAAAGTTTTGCTTGAGTTTGAGACACTGCCTTTTGCTCCAGGGAAACATTAACTAGCGCCTGGTCATACTGTTCTGAAAGCAGGTTCACTTGATTATTGTCTGCTTCGATTTGCGCCATGAGTGCGTTAGCTTGGTCTTGCAGGGATGTCTGGGTTGGAGGAGTGGGCACTGTTGAAGCTGGTTGGGCCTTGACATTTGCATTACCTTGCACCACAAAAAACACCAAAAATATGCAT
>JABEUL010000180.1 GCA_013044465.1 Acidimicrobiales bacterium | reverse complement strand
GACCAGTTATCTGTAGTGTTATAGATCCACCTGCACCAAGTGAGTGACCAGAACCAAAGTATCCTGAGTTACTTCTTGTATCTAAGATCCTTATTGGGGTGAGTGGCGTGAAACCATTAGCTTGTACTGGAGTAACTGTGTTAGATGGTAGTGAGGAAGGACTAGTTCCAGCTAAATTAGTAGCTTTTACTGTGAATGTGTAAGGCGTGCCATTAGTTAGACCAGTAACTATTTCCGTAGTTGAATTTGGTCCAAATGTTTCAGAATATCCCCCGGGGAGAACCCCAACGGTGTAAGAGGTGATGGGAGAACCTTCATTGTTGGGTTGGATCCATGAGATAGTTGCCGATGAATTAGAAGCAGTTGCCGTTAGGCCACTTGGGGCATCAGGAATATTTACCGGGATAACTAAATTTGAAGGTGCAGTTGTCGGTCCTTGGCCAACTGAATTAATCGCAGAAATGGTAAAGTCGTAGTTGTCTCCAGCTTTCAGTCCAGTTACGATAAGGGAAGTTGAAGTTGAAGAGGTGTCGATATTCGTTGTAGTTAAGCTTGTCAGATCATTAACTTCAACTGTGTAATCAGTGATAGGAGACCCTCCATCGGAATTAGGTGCAACCCATGACAGTCTTGCAGAACTAATGCCAGCACTACCACTTAACCCACTTGGGGCCCCAGGAAGTCCTGATATTAAGGAATTCGATGGGAAAGAGGGCTGGCTAGACCCAACCGCGCTGACGGCAGAAACGGTAAAGTCGTAACTATCCCCAGGGATTAGTCCAGTTACTAAATAAGTAGTTGAGGTTGAAGAGGTATCAATATTCGTTGTAGTTGAGGTAGTTAGATCATTAACTCCAACTGTGTAATCAGTGATAGGAGACCCTCCGTCAAAGATAGGAGTAGCCCATGACAAGTCAAGCGACGAAGTACTTGAGGAAATTGATGAAATGACTTCAGTTGGAAAAAATGGCACAACCGGAAGCTGAACCTTGTTCGAATCATTGGATGCTGGACCTTGACCCGCATTGTTAAGCGCAGAAACAGTGAAGTCGTATTCGTCTCCTGGCAATAAACCAGTTACAGTATATGTTGTCAACGATGAAGTGGCGTCCACTGAAGTCGAAGTCGCCGTAGTAACATTATTGACTCCCACCACGTAATCGGTGTTTTGGATTCCTCCACTTGGAATCGGAGCCGACCATGACAGAGTTGCTAGGTTGGCCCCAGCGACTGCGGTTAGCCACTCTGGGGTTCCAGGTAGTGCGGCAATCAATGAATTTGAAGGAGTAGATGGTTGGCTGGTACCTAAAGAATTGACAGCAGCTACCGTAAAATCATAGTCATCCCCCGTAGAAAGTCCAGTAATAGTTAGATTAGTAGCGATTGAAGCGGTGTCGATATTAGTTGAAGTTGAGGTAGTTAGATCATTGACTCCAACTATGTAATCAGTAATAAGAGAGTCACCATTGGACACTGGGGCCAGCCAAGACAAACCAAGCGAAGGTATACTTGGAATTTCTGAAGCACTCACTTTGATTGGAGCAGATGGCGCTGAGGCTCCACCATAAACAAATTGGATGCGATATTTACCCGTGTCGGCAATGTATAGATTTCCAGAACTATCTATTGCGACGCCTTCAACGTAGCCCAGACTCGCCTGAGTGGCCTGACCGCCGCCATCATTTACACTGTTTCCACCACCAGCAACAGTGTAAATGATGTCCGCAGCCATTTCCTGACCAAAGAAGTTACCACTCGTTGCAGGTACCATGCGGACGCGGTTGTTGTAACCATCGGCAATATAAATATTTCCTACGCTGTCGATTGCGATGGCACTGGGGTTATTGAGCTCCGCTGATGTGGCCCAAACTTGATCGCCAGAGAAACCGGTCCCACCATTGCCTACAATTGTGTAAATATCATTGGCATTCGTTGACTGACCAAAATATGTACCACTCGTTGCTGGCACCATCCGAATGCGACCGTTCCGGGTATCAGCTATATAAATATTACCTGTGCTATCGACTGTAACCCCACTTGGGTTATAGAGATCTGATGCTGTCGCTATCCCACCATCGCCAGAGAATCCAGCCGTTCCATTGCCTGCAATTGTGTAGATATTGTAGCTTGTCATTGTCTGACCAAAATAGGTTCCACTTGTTGCTGGAACCATGCGAACGCGGTTGTTGTAACTATCAGCAATATAAATATTGCCTACGCTGTCGATTGCGATGGCACTTGGGTTATTGAGCTCCGCTGATGTGGCCCAAACTTGATCGCCGGAGAAACCGGTCCCACCATTGCCTACAATTGTGTAAATATCATTGGCAATCATTGACTGGCCAAAGTATGTACCACTTATTGCCGGCACCATACGAATGCGGCTGTTCTGGGAGTCGGCAATATAAATATTACCGGCGCTATCGACTGTGATCCCACTTGGGTCATTGAGTTCTGCCGCTGTAGCCGGTCCACCATCGCCAGAGAATCCAGCCGTCCCATTGCCTGCAATGGTGTAAAGGTAATTGGCAATCATTGACTGGCCAAAAAAGGTACCACTCGTTGCTGGCACCATTCGGACACGGTTTGTATTTGAATCGGAAAGGTAAATGTTTCCCGAACTATCAACCACGACACTCCTAGGATTACTTAGTTCTGCAGCTGTTGCCGGAGCTCCATCGCCACTATAATATGGCTGACCATTTCCTGCAATTGTATAGATATCGTTTGCCGTCATTGACTGACCAAAAATGGTACCACTCGTTGCTGGCACCATTCGGACACGGGAACTATAGTCGTCAGCAATATAAAGATTGCCTGCGTTGTCGACCGTGACGCCACTTGGGCCATTGAGTTTTGCCGCTGTCGCCAACCCGCCATCGCCAGAGAAACCCTGTGAAAGATCACCTGCAACCGTATAGACATCGGCTGCGGTCATAGCCTGTCCAAAGTAAGTACCGCTTATTCCAGGCACCATTCGGACACGGGAACTATAGTCGTCAGCGATATAAAGATTGTCACCTCTATCGACTGCGATGCCAAGCGGGTAACTAAAACGAGCCGCCGTAGCCTTGACTCCATCACTCAAAGTCGTACCACCACCGGCAACTGTATATACATCATCTGCGGTCATGGATTGTCCAAAATATGTGCCACTCTTTGCTGGTACCATTCGGACTCGATAGTTGTAGGTGTCGGAAAAGTATACATTTCCAGCACTATCAACCGTAACTCCACTCGGGCTTTCCATGTCAGCGGATGTTGCCGGACCTCCATCGCCAGAGAAACCGTATTGACCGTTGCCTGCAATAGTGTAAATATCGTTGGCAACCATAGACTGACCAAAGTAGGTTCCAGTTGTTGCCGGCACCATTCGGATGAGGAGGGAATCGTAGTCGATAATATAAACATTACCTTCGCTATCTGCCGCAATGGCTTTTGGGTATATCAGTGACGCTGCAATAGCCGGGCCACCATTGCCTAAACCCGCCGTCCCACCACCTGCAATAACAAATTCATCACCAGAAGGCATAATCTCCCTAACGCAGATGCAATTCTTATCAAGTTCTAATACCCCACCTGTTTTAGGATCTATTACCACTTGATCCGGCACTTGACCAATAGTCGTCGCCAGTCCAAACCCTAACCCACCACCTGCAACCGTAGTGATTGTTCCAGAAATGCTACTAGCCTGAGCAACTCCGGATTTCGCTGCAATAGTTCCAATTAAAAGTGAAAATAGGAGAATAACTATTGCTCCCAGACACTGCAGACTACGCTGATTGAGGCTGAACTTTCCAAGCATTAATTTAATTTTACCACTCACCGATTTTGACTGCTTGGTAACTCTACATAAGACTATTTTGACATATCGGTGAGTTTCTTGAATTCATCCATTATGTCTCGCGACTTCACACATGGCGGAGGGAGTGGGATTCGAACCCACGGAACCCGGAAGCTCAACGGTTTTCGAGACCGTCCGATTCGTCCACTCTCGCATCCCTCCGTAGGATAATAGATTAGTCGCTCTTGGCTAATCCATTTTACTTCTAAGATGCAGGCCCGATTGGTGGAACAAAGCGATAACCTGCCCCTCGAATGGATCTGAAAATGGATTCTTCCCCCTGAATGTCTAATTTACGCCGTAAATATCCTACGTAAACATCTACTACATTGCTCCCTGTGTCAAAACCATAGTCCCAAACTTGGTCCATTATTTGGATTCTTGATACCACTTGATTGGGATGCCTTAAGAAGTACTCCAAAAGCGACCACTCTCGCTGAGAGAGATCCACCCTTTTATTCAGTCTCCATGCAGTTTTTGTCAGTAGGTCGAACTTAAGGTTGCCATATATGATTTCAGTTGCACTTGCCTGGGCACCACTCCTAAGGGCGGCTCGAATCCTGGCTAAAAGCTCGTCAAATGCAAATGGTTTCGCTATGTAGTCGTTGGCCCCAGCATCGAGACCAAGTACTTTATCTTTGGTCTCACCCCTTGCACTTGAAATAATTACTGGAAGTGCTGGTTTCATCTTTCTAATACTTCTTAATACCTCAATGCCATCTTCGTCTGGGAGCATAAGATCAAGAAGCACCAAATCAATTCCTTGACCCAATCTCTTCACTGCATCAATTGCTCCTGCGCCAGTTGCGACTTCATGGGTTACATAGCCTTCTGCTTGCAGTCCTTTTCGAATAAAAGAGGAGATTCCTAAATCATCTTCGACTATTAATACTGTCATTTCATCAATTTCCTAACTCTCATTTGAATCATCATCCAAATTCACGGCTTCGACAAATGGAATCCTTATGGTCACAGAAGTGCCAGCATCCACTTGGCTATCGATAACTACTCTGCCTCCGTGAGCTTTTGCTATGGCATCAACGATAGCCAAACCAAGTCCGGTACCCTTTTTTTGCCTCTCTGTCCCAGAGCTGAATCTAACCCTTGCGTTTTCAATTTGGTCAGGCGTCATCCCATGACCCGTGTCAACTACTGTGAAATCAATAAAGTCCTCCTTGAAAACTTCTAGGCTTATTGAGTCTCCCACCTTAGTTGCATGGATTGCATTGTCGATTAGATTTCTAATTGCGCCATTCATTCTTTCACTATCAATCATCAAAGTAAAGTCTGGAATTTCCCCAAGACTCCAAACTCTCTCTGCTAATAATGGAACAGACGCCCAAATATCAGAGATAAATGATCTCAAGTCCACTATTCCAGGCTCAATGAAATCGACCTCTAGGGATCGACCTAGCAACAATAACTGCTCTACCAATGCGCTAGCGTGGCCAACTTCGTCTCTCACAAGGTCAAGGGACTGCCTGGTCTCGCTGGGATCACTCAAGTCGCCTCTTGTTAGCACCTCTACATGTCCCTGGATTACCGTTAAGGGAGTTTTGAGCTGATGGGAGACGTCAGATAATAGTGACCTTTGTGCATCCATTGCATTGCCCAGTCTTAAAATCATCTCATCAAAAGTCTCAGCTAGGGTACCTAGCTCATCTTTTGGACCCGTGTAGTCAATTCGTTTATTCAAATCCCCAGTAGAGATCTCTCTTGCTGTTTGAGTCATCCGAGCAATAACTCTAAGAAGTCTTCTAAGAATAAAATATGTCGAACCAAGTGCAATTATCAAAACTAAAGCAGCTTCAATAACTGTTACTAAAAGAACATGGTTTTTAACAGAAGTTACCTGGCTCAAACTCTCGATTGCAAATATCACTCCATCTATCGAAGTGCCAATTATCGGCGATGCAAGGACCTGGTAGGAGGTGTTTTGGAAGTTAAGAGTTAAATACTCACTTGAGGGTGGAGCCTTTGAGATAAGTGCTTTTATCTCTGGCAGTGAAGCGAGAGGTGCCGCACTTACTGTTGCATAAGTTTGGGCACTTTTAAGTGAAACTATTATGCCTTCACCTGTAGCCAATACATGCCTGCCTAAATATGCCCTTACTACGGCAGATAGTGTCTGTCCTGGCTGGATTTTATTAACTGCGGTGCCAAATTCGGTAATTTGATTACCAAGCTCAATTTTTACATTCCTTACACCTGAATCGTTAACTGACTTGACTGCTTCGTATGAAAGAACTGACAAGGCAACAATTAGAACGGCAGCATGGACCAACATCAACCTAAAAAGAATTCCGAACTTTTTAGTATTGAACCTCACGCCCATTGTTGGAAAAGCTGTAGATTCAGTAGATACTTTGTTTTGTTTTGCTTTAGGCATCATCGAAACTCCCACACTACTTGGATAGGGACAGCAACGCACATGATTGTGAGTTGGCATTCAATCGAGATTTCTCTCACTTGAGATTCAAGGTGAAGAAGATGCGTTTGAATCATTTCCACCTGCTCCAGAGTCACCTGAATTTAGCCATACAATTTTACTATTACCCGTGTTGCCACTACTTCCCACAGATGTGCCACCGCTTCTTAAATCTCCCGAATTTTCTGAATCAGCGGTACTTGTAGTTGGATGTACTCCCAATGATCCAGTCGAGGTTGTGGTGGCTTGACTTTCTGTGGTACTTGGCGCGTTAGTGGATTTGTTTTCAGGGGCCTCGTCAACCTTGGCAACTGGCTCTCTTGGTTCGACCACGCTAATTTTTTGATTTGCCTTCGCGCCTGGTGCGATGGTGCTTGTTTGGAAACTACGTGAGTTCAGAGAAACATATTTGGGAAAATTGTCTTGAGAAACTTTTCCACTCGTTAGTGTGACCGCAGTCATCGAACCTAATACACTGACAAAAAATAAGACAATCCCTGCCATTTTCAGAAAATTCATATTATGGGGTTTCATCAAAGATGTATCCTTTAGTTCTCGCCACTACCAAAATACAACAAATGTGGAGCTACTTACGAGCGTATTCCCGTCCAGAGCAATACAGCCAAAAACTATGAAAACATTCTCATGTGCGTCTTAGTGACTTCTTAGCTTCATGTCTTATGCTAACTACTATGGAAAAGAACCCAGAATCAGTCTCAAAAGCCATCAAATTTGTATCTCGAGTGCGTAAGCCGCTTGTGATTTCTGCCTGGGTAGGTGGAGGCGCATTGCTTGTCGGGTCATATTTAGGCCCACTCTCCCCTAATAACTCATCTTCTCTAACAAGTTCTAGCCAAACGCCCAAGGTGCCAACTCAGATCAATGTACCAGATGTTCCCTCGACAACAGCCCCACCCTCCAGTCACACTTCCACAACACATCAGGTGGATCTACCTGGAAATTCATCTCCCACCACCACGCAAGCCTCCACTTCTGCTCAAGGGACGCCAAAGTCTTCCCTGGTATTGGTTTCGCCTACTGCTACGCCAGTCAAGGTAGGAGATGACTCGGGTTCAAGTGAGTCAGAATCTAGCTCGACGTCTACTTCGGGAACGGAGGGTTCAACCAGTACCCAGGAGTCAACTGGGTCAACTTCTGGAACTACTCAAACTACACAAAGTTCTTCGGATACAACTACTTCCAGCCAAGATACGGCATCGGGGTCCTCGCAGACATCCTCACCTGATGGCGGGTCTAATTCTACAGACGGGTAGTTTCGAAGCGGGGTTTGCGTGGGGGGTAGCCTATTAGGTGCAATGGCTATTTCCCCTACGCCCTCCCCAGATCAAGATTTAATAGTATCTTCTCCTTCCCCAGTTGAACCCAATACTCCTTGGGCCACCACCATAGTTCCAAAGACTTGTGGGCCCATTGCTTTCGTCGGGGGCAACGAGTGGGGAGAAGGTGCAACCTATGACAGGACGCTGCTTGAATGGTCGGGTTCTAACAAAGTAACAGTACTTCCAACCGCTGCTGCATTTGAACATCCACAAAAGGCGATCGATACTGCATCCAATTGGTTTTCAACACTTGGTGCAAAAGTTGAGGGACTGATGGTATTGAATCGAAATGATGCCTTTGAGGAGAGATTTATTGACGCAATATCAGGCTCTAAATTTATCTACCTAGGAGGTGGATCACCACTGCATTTAAGAAGTGTTTTTAGAGATTCTCCGGTTTATGACGCTATCATCAGGGCCTGGCTTGGTGGAGCAGTTCTTGTTGGGTCATCGGCGGGAGCAATGGTTCTAGGTAATCCAATGGTAGATCCGAGAGGCGGAGCCTTCACCGTCGGCCTCGGAATCATAAACAATTTTTCTGTAATCCCACACTTTGATACAGGCAATCCTGAGAGAATCGCGAGAAGCTTTGCCCTTGCACCCCCTAAGATAGTTGTGGCCGGTATTCCAGAGCGAACTGCATTAATGCGAGATCCCTCAGGAAATTGGATCCATAGTGGGGTAGGCATGGCTTCAACATTTCTGGAAGGGAAGCCTTGTGATTTCTCTCTCTTAGATGGTCTTATTGCCACCGAGTAGGCAGGGCCAAAGGTCGCGCTGGGAACACTATATTTTTACTACATTCATTTCTTGCATGCATTTATAGTGGTCAAGTCAGATGGGGCCAACAGTGCTTAATTCAGCCATCGATATTGACTTACACGCGGAATTTCCACTACTATTTGAACTTCCCGTAAACACAAGAGATGCAAATTATCTCTGAAAATCCCAAAGAGAACAAATGGCATGTGTTAGCACTTATTTAAATTTTCCAGGAAATACTGAAGATGCCTTCAACTTCTACGAAAAAATATTCAATTCTAAGATCTCTACTCCCGTAGTCCGATTTAAATACCTACCTGGTGGGCCGCCAATTGCCAAAGAAGAAGAAATCTCTATTGTCCACATCGAGCTACCCATAATTGGCGGTCACGTGATCATGGCTACAGATGTTCTTACTTCACTTGGGCAATCTGTAGAGGTTGGAAACAATACAACTATCAATCTTGAAGTCGATTCAAGTAATGAGGCCGACAAGCTTTACGCTGAACTTTCAGAGGGCGGATCAAGCAGCACAGGAATGCAAAACATGCCTTGGGGCTATTGGGGGTGCACTTTAGATAAATTTGGTATTCGCTGGATGTTCAATGTTTCAAATGGCGAAATGCAGATAGGATAAGTGCTCACTAACTTTAAGGTGCCTTGGCAGTAACGAATGTCAATCCTTGGTTGTGGTATTAGCAAATTATCCAATGAATAAATCGCCGCATTTTCAAGTGTCAGACCCTGATCTCTGGAGCTTGACAGAAAGTATCCTAGTTTGAAGTTATAGTCACTTTCTCAAGCTTGTGCGTAATATTTGGTGTCCCAGATTGGGCTCCGTCAGCATTGATCTTCTGAACAATATTCATGCCTGATACAACTTGGCCAAAAATCGTGTAAACCTCGGCATTTGGTCTAGCTATGTCTTGATCAAGTGTTGTCGCCCCACTTGCAGAGTCAACGATAAAGAACTGACTTCCCCCTGAGTTTCCTGCCCCAGTATTTGCCATTGCTAGCTGACCAGGTGCATATGGGGATGTGTTGCTCGATCCCTTTGGGTACTCGTCAGGGATAGTGTACCCAGGACCACCTGTGCCTGGAGGATGACCATTTGGATCTCCACCTTGGTCCATAAAGCCGGGAATTACTCGGTGAAAAATAGTTCCGTCGTAGTAGTGGTAACAAGCGAGGAAAACAAAGTTATTTACAGTAATTGGCGACAAGTTCGGCTCCAGCTTTATCTTGATGTTTCCAATATCGGTTTGGAAATTCGCGTAATAGGTGCTTGACGTATTTATCAACATCGCAGGTGCTTTAGAAAATGTAGTAGTTCTCTGCACATTAGATATAGAAGATGGACAAGCATTTGATACTGGAACTGCTCCTGTGGTTCCAAGCGGAATGGTCGTTCCAGGAACTGCAGAAGTTGTCGACCGTGACGAACCCTTGGTGGTAGTTGATTTTGACGAGTGAGCACTTGTCGGAGATCCACCAGAGTTGGAAAGAATGAGTGCACCGACAATAATCACGACTATTACAGCACCAATTACTGCCTGTTGAATAGTCCTTTTCTTTTTCTTAGCCGCTGCTTCCTGGGCAAGCCTGGCTTGCCTGGCAGCGCGTTGACGAGCTCGTTTTTCTGAAGGCACAAGAATAAAGGCTATCGCAAACTAGGACCCTATGTTTGTCATATTTCTGCTGATACGTTTTCATCCCTTAAACTTGGGAGATGGCACTAATTGTGCAAAAGTACGGAGGAACTTCAGTAGGCGACGCGGATCGGATCCGGGCCGTTGCTGACCATGTGGCCAGGACAAAAAAGCAGGGTGATGACGTAGTTGTCGTTGTCTCGGCTATGGGGAAAACTACTGACGGTCTTATCCGACTCGCAGATGACGTTTCAAAGATACAACCTGGTAGAGAGCTAGATATGCTTCTCACAGCAGGTGAGCGAATCTCTATGGCACTACTTTGCATGGCATTGGCTGAGTTGGGGGTCAAAGCAACCTCTTTCACGGGAAGTCAAGCTGGCATCATCACTGACTCAACCCACACCAAGGCGAGAATTATTGAAATTAAAGGCGATCGGCTAAAAGAGGCTATTAAAGATGGCTCGGTTCCAGTTGTAGCCGGTTTTCAAGGAGTTTCACTCCAAAAAGATGTCACTACCCTGGGACGAGGCGGATCAGACACCACGGCAGTCGCACTTGCCACGGCACTTGGAGCTGAAGCCTGTGAGATCTATACCGATGTATCTGGCGTATTCACAGCTGACCCAAGAGTAGAGCCAAATGCGAGAAAACTACACAAGCTCTCCTTTGAAGAGATGCTCGAGATCGCAGCTAGCGGAGGCAAAGTGCTGGCACTTCGCTCAGTGGAATTTGCAAGGCGCCACAAAGTGGCCCTGCATGTGAGGTCAAGTTTCACTTGGGAAAGTGGGACTTGGATAGTAGAGGAGGAAAAGGGAATGGAAGAAGCAATAGTGTCGGCTGTGACTCACGATACATCTGAGGCAAAAATTACCGTGACAAAGGTGCCAGACCGCCCTGGTATTGCAGCTGGCCTATTTAGAGCTTTGGCAGATGAGGCAATAAATGTTGACATGATTGTCCAAAACACCTCCAGAGATGGCAATACTGACATATCCTTCACGGTCCCTAAAGCAGATTTAGACACAGCAGTCAAAGTGGCAAAACAAGTAATTCCTACAATTGGCGGCACCGAGGTACTTGCTGATCTAGACGTGGCGAGAGTATCACTAGTGGGAGCTGGGATGAGAACACATCCTGGAGTGACTGCACGTACTTTTGAGGTTCTGGCTTCACATGACATCAACATTGAAATGATCTCGACTTCATCAATTAGGATCTCGTGCATGGTCAGAGCTGGAGTAGTCGAAGAAGCGGTTCGGGCACTTCACGAAGAGTTCGAACTTTCTTGAACCAATTGATCCAAGTTTCGTCACTTGAATTTATCCATCTTGCTTACAACTAGAATTTAATTGTTATGAAAGTAGGAGTTTTTGGAGCAACTGGGCAAGTTGGCTCGGTAATGAGGGCAATTTTAGTCGAGAGGAACTTTCCGGTCGATGAGATCAGGTTTTTTGCATCCTCTAGGTCAGCCGGCCAAAAACTCGAGTTCAAGGGCAACCAGGTCGTAGTGGAGGATGCTGATTTAGCTGACTTTACAGGTATTGAAGTGGCATTATTCTCCTGTGGCGCAACTGCTTCCAAAGTTTTAGCTCCTATGGTTGCAAATAGTGGCGCCGTAGTAGTTGACAACTCATCTGCTTGGAGGATGGATAATGATGTCCCGCTCATTGTTCCAGAAGTAAATGGTGTAGAAATCAAGAACGTCAAAAAAGGAATTATTGCAAATCCTAATTGCACCACAATGGTAGCGATGCCTGTGTTGGCACCGCTTCACAAGGAGTGGGGACTAAAAAGAATGGTTGCAACTACTTTTCAGGCTGTTTCAGGTGCCGGCAGTGCAGGAGTGAGGGAACTTGCTGACCAGGTATCCAATGTCGGAGAAGATGTTTCGAAATTGGCATTTGATGGAAATGCAGTCGATCTTGGCATGAGTAAAGTTTTCCCCGCCAACGTAGCCTTCAATGTCATTCCGATGGCAGGTTCATTAGTTGATGACGGAAGTGGAGATACAAATGAAGAAACCAAGTTAAGAGACGAGAGTCGAAAAATATTGGGTATTGCGGATTTGGATGTTACTGCTACTTGCACAAGAGTAGGCGTCATGACGTGTCACTCCTTGAGTATTACAGCTTGGTTTAAAAATGAACCAAATACTCAAAGAGCACTTGATCTCTTGGCACTGGCACCTTCAGTTGAACTAGTTGATATCCCAACACCACTTTTAGCTGCTGGGAAGGATCCTTCATATGTGGGAAGAGTTAGGTCGCATTACAGTGATCCAACTCAGCTTTCACTTTTTGTATCAGGAGACAACCTGAGAAAAGGCGCTGCGTTAAATGCAGTCCAAATTGCAGAGCTTTTGCTTTAATATTGACTAAACAAAAAGTTAGTTCAATGCACTTTCGACGGTGTCTCTGGTATTGCCTAGAAATGTTTTGAGTGCTTGTGCATCTCTTCCCAACGGCGGCACGACTAATCTCTTGACACCCAAGTCTCTAAAATGCCTGATAACACCTGCATCAAAACTCGCTCCAAAAGTAATCTCAATAGCCTCTGGGTCCCGCCCAGCATCAAGAGCCGCTGCTTTCATCTCGACTACTAACTGAGTGAGCTTGTCAACATCAGCAATAGCAGGGAAAAATCCGTCCCCTAATCTGCCGGCTCTTTTTGCAGCTGCACTTGAGTGACCACCAACTACTATCGGGACTCCATCTTTTTGTATAGGTTTAGGATTCGATTTCATTCCGTCAAAATTTACCAATTCTCCGTGAAAGCTTGCAGAGTCATTACGCCAAATCGCTCTCAGTGCTCCAATGTGTTCATCAGTGCGCTTTGCCCTGTTTTCAAATGGCACGCCTAAGGCTTCAAACTCTTCTTTTAACCACCCAACTCCAATTCCCAGTAGTACTCTGCCGTTAGATACCACATCTAAAGTGGCTATCTCTTTAGCAAACAAGATCGGATTGCGCTGTGGGAGAATCACGATGCCAGTTCCCAACTTTATATTAGAAGTTGATGCAGCGACATAGCTAAGCCAGACAATGGGGTCTGGAATAGATGCATCTTCTCCCCCTGGCATCTGGCCATCCTTTGAGTAGGGATAGGGTGACTTGTATCCGGCAGGAAGCACAACGTGTTCAACTGTCCAAAGTGAGTCGTATCCTAGTTCTTCTGCACACTGACCCAAGATGGCGCCATTTGAGTCGCCCCAGACCAATGTATTTGCAAATGCAATTCCTAACTCCATGCTTACTGATTCCCATCTAGAGCGCTTGCTATCTTTTTGGCGCCCTCTAGTAAATCTGATCTTTCCTTGTCATTTAAAACAGAATATGCAGGAGTCACTATTTTGTCCGTTAGATCTTCAGCATCCCTAAGAAGCTGAGAGTCGTGTTCAGTTACTTCAGGAACGTCATTTTCGCCCCATCCAAATAGTGAGAAATCTCCTGGACGAGCCAGATAGTGAGCAACCCTAGTCTCAAGCCCAACAGCTCTAACGGCTATCAAATGTGCACTCCCCCTGAACTCACGAAGCACTGACATTACCTGCATGGCACGACCATATGGATTTGAGCTCAACTCCATCTCTTTAGCTCCTGCATAAAGCGCAAGTGCTGTTGCATCACCGGCCTCAATCACTTTTTCCCCCGCACTAGCAAATGCTTCCAATCTGTCAATGCTTGAAAAGTTCTCCTGACCAAAGACATTGGCACACTCAAAATAGAGGGAGGCTGCTTTTTTAGGGTTAATTATCTCTTTTCCAGCATTCCAGACCTGTCTGATCAAATCAGGATTGAAATAGCCAAAAGCACTAATTACCATTCCTGCATCTACGTCACCCATAACGCCACCTCTTCCGGTGAAATACAAAGTGAGAACGTCAACGCCATTTTCTTGACCAAGTTTTGCAGTGCTATCGGCAAAATAATACGCCCATCCTCGATCTTTTATTATTGGGCAGACCTCGTTTAAGAATTCATTGATTTCCATCTAACGAAGCTTATTCAATATATGGCAGGATTTACCAATCGAGACCAAATAGTACCGATTATGAAGCATATTTAGAAATTCCGGAATGCTTGAGACAAGAAATTGCTCCTCTCGGCACAACTATTTGGTGATTGTCGAGCCGAGAGAAGCAATATGCAATTTAGTAGCAATTTGCCTGAGAGTTACTTTGTGGTCAGTCCATATATAACAGTGACTTGATCGGTTAGGCTTTGAGTTCCTGCTTGAAGGGGAACTTGACTTGAAGAATTCGCCGACTGCATTGCTGAACCATAAGTAACGGGATAAAGCGGAGTTGGAGCAGAGTCTGAAATTGAGCATACCCCGCTTATCTTCTCTCCAGCTGCTGTTGCCATAGCCTGTGCTTCTGAGTTTGCCTGTGACACTGCATTTGCCTTAGCTTCACCTTGGAGCAGTGAGGTATTAGAAACCGAGAAATAAATCGATTGGATAGTTCCTGCATTTCCAATTGAGTTTTCTGCTTGATCTATTACTGTGCCAGCACTCGATAGATTGGTGATCTTTATCATAATGCTGTTGGAAGCTGAATAACCAGTGATTACTCCTTTATCAGAGTATGTCGGTCCAAGTGAAAAGTTTGTAGTTTGAATATCAGAGGCGCTAACTCCGGCTGCAGTGACGGTAGTTATTATTTGAGCTGCTTCAGAGTTATCAGAAGAAAGTGCATCGGCAGCAGATGTTCCTAGCTCATTGATCGATGCCATTACGTTAACTACGTCAGGTGTGCCTGATGCTGAACCTGTGCTTGTAACTGTAATCTTGGCAGAAGAACTGGTACATCCGGCGGTTGTAAAGGAAGCTAAAGACACCTTTGTTGCTGGTTTGGCATGACTTTGAAATATCACCGCCCCCAATACACTAAATAGTATTGCCACCACTAACAGTGATGTCACAAAGACTACTTTCATTTTCATTTCATTCTCCTTTGGTTATAGCGGACTTTTTAGTCCACCAATTTTGTTGGCCGTTTCTAATTGTCGAGTTCATTTTGTACATCTCTATTTGCTAATCGACACTGAAAGCTTGAAGGTTATTAACGCTGAATCTGGCTTCATGGGCAAAGTGGTTGAGAGACAACTCCCTGTCGAAGTCGAGACTGTGCAAGCCGCACCACTCCAAAACTCACCAGCTTCGATTGAGTAATTTCCTATAGATAGTGCATGAATTGTTAGGAGAAGTGATCCTGTGTGACCCAGAAGTGAGTTCTTTGAAGCCACATACTTGCCACCTCTTGTCCCAAGTACTTTCCACTCATATGTGCCGGGCACTTGTTGGAGGAGTATGTAAATGGTATCCCCCACTTTCATGGATACTTTTGCCATAGTGCCCTGATTGGAATTTTGAGACTGCATATTAGTGGATGCAGCAGATCCGTCGACTGCATATAAGCCGGACTCTGAAGAGAAAGTAACTTGACCTAGGCATGACAAGAGAGGAATTGCGGAGCCACTAGCCATAATTCCAGTTGGGCAAGTTGGGCTTGCTTTGGCCTCCAACTGTGCAATCTGGGCCGCTGTCGGCGCCTTAAGAACTGCAACTGTCGAAGTTGAATGTGAGGCCTGTAATGAAGAATGGTTGCCTGTGAAAAAGGTAAATATTCCTGCCAAAGACAAAGTTGCTGCAATCGCACCAGCCAGAGAAAGTCGGACCTTTCTTGAAGGCCGAGCTTTTTCAATACTCTCAATTTGCTCCGTGCTCAGAGCTTTTTGCTCCCCCTTGGCATTTTGTAGACTCTGAGCTTTTTGCTTGATGAGATCAAGTTTTCCCTCCATTGAGGCTTCGTCAAAGTCAAACATTGTTGTGTCTGACAACTTGGTGAAAGTGGAATTGAGTTCTATATCTAGATCCGACTTTGTTTCGCTGCCACTTGAACTGATTGGGTTTTCCTTCTTATTTCTCAAAGTCATCACTCTCTCTTGTTTCAAGCAATGCTTCCAACTTTGATTTGGCTTTCGATAGTTGAGACTTTACTGTTCCAACCGAACAACCAAGAGCCATAGAAATCTCTTTTTCAGATAGGTCTGACCAAAAGCGAAGAACTACTACTTCTCGCTGCTTTGGTGCAAGTGAATTTACTGCATCATAAACTTGGAAGTCACGGGGAGTAAAAGTTTGGGAGTTTTCACGTTGAGCTTCAGATTTCAAAGTATCAGCGTACTTCGATTGGATAGTGACTCTTCTATTGCGAGACCTTGAGCCATTCACAACGCAAGTTCTCAAATAAGCCGACCTTGCTTCCGAGTTCTTTATTTTTGCCCAAGAGTTATATGTAGTTGCAAATGCATCCTGGACTACCTCTTCTGCCCCTGATGGATCATAAAGTAACATCGTTGCCAAGAAGCAAAGTTTTTTGTACTGACTTGAAAATATCTTCCCAAAATCCTCATCTTTAGAGGACTTTTGATGCAGAGTTATTGATTCAATCGGAGCCAAATTAGCTGCCCTATTTCGCCTGATCGGAGTCACTTGCACCCTTCTGGGCTGGAAAAAGTCGTCGAGGTTAGCTGATATTCCACTTCGTTCTTTAGCCAACAGGTCACTTACCATACTCTATATAAGACGTCTAGGGCAGGGATTTGGTTGCCGGTATTTTCCAAATAATCCTCAGATAGGCAATTTCAAGCTCATTTTTGGTAAATATGTTTAGAAAGTGAGGAAATACCCCACCATGGGTGTCAGATGTTAGTAGCCCAGTACATGTGACCAGCCAGCCTCTTCCTTGAGCTCATGTACCACACGATGACTAGTTTCTTCATCACGAGCCCTCGGTACGCTTTTGGCACCGTGTTAGAAAGATCGCAATCTCGACACCAATACCGTTTAACTCCGCAAGTTTTTCATAATGTGACAGATCGCAATCTTATTCACCAAGAAATAAGGAACATGAGCGATTATTGAGAAAATCGGACTCCATTGTCTAGGAGCCTAGGAGTTCTGACCTGAACTTTTGAGTGTGGGGGAAGAGAATCACACTTGGTTGCCAGGGTGGGAAGTTGATTTCATAAACATAAAGTCAACGTGATTTGAACAATATGCTTAAGTTATGCTGATTTCATGTCTGATATTCGCTATATCAATACTCAGGAAATTCGACGAGATCTCATTGGCTTCCTAAAAAGCCTTGAGTCAGGCGAGGAAGTGGTGGTGTTAAACCGGTCAAAAGTAGTCGCACGACTTAATGGCCAACATATTCACGCTAAAGCTCAGCGTGGTATTAAGCAAATGCTCGAAACCGCTGAAACTATTCATTCCATCACTAAGCCATAAAAGAAAAGCTTGATCCATCTGAATCCTGCAAGGGCCGCTACTACAAAGATATTGCTGTGAAATATGGTATTTCTTGATGCAAATATCTTAATTGAACTAATTATACCTGGAAGAGCCAAAGTCAAACAGGTGAAAATATGTTAGCGAACTACCAAGAGGCAGCGATGAGCACTTTAACAGCGCACTTGTGTTGGCACTTTGGAAGGCAGGCTGGAGTTAGTGAGGAATTAATCGCTACTTTGATAGATTCCTGCACTCTTCTTTCGATCTACCCTGACGACTACTTCTGGTCTCGAAGAAATGAATGAGGCAAAGACTTCGAAGACGCGATACAAGTGGCTTGCTCAATTAGAAATAACTGTGCTCCCTTTATTACACTCGATAAGAATCTAATAAAGAGATATGCCGGATATACCGAATTCGTCACAATTTAGAAACTTATCTATAGTTTTCGAAAACGCAGGCTTCCTTTTTTCTTTTTTGAAACTTTACACGTTTACGTCGGAACTATTGGCATAGGGAAAATGCATTTGATGTCACTTAATTAAAATGGCGAGAATTGGTGCGGTTATTGCCTATACCGGATGCGATAAGTCCACGATATTCTGTGTGGCAACTATTCCCCTCGAGAATTTACCCTCGACAGTTATGGCATCGGCCCGCCATCCTTTAGAGACCCACTTTGACTCAATCGGAACCGACATCGCGGAATTGGCTAGTGACTGTAAAGGAATCGGAGCAAAGTCAACTTCATTGCCACTTCCAGTTCTAAGATAGCCAATTGAATCGTCCGCCATCCACCTGCCTGGTTCTTGCAAATCGATTGACCGTGCGAGCTTAACGCCAATCGCCGCCTCAGATAGCTGCGTGAAGTTTGGTCGATTTAGTCCACTTCTCAGCCTTGGACCTACCCAAGCGAGAAGTGGATCAGCAAGATAGCACTTTGACTGTGCACCAGGTACACGGTTGCCACGGTCATCGACCCGGTGACACCATATCGAAGCAAATGAATGGCCCGAGCAATTTTGTTGGCACCAGTTGAAAGTCAGCGCCACTAAGGAATGATGCCTGATAATCTTCCCCGCAATCCATGACCACTGACCAACAAATCACAACCTAACCCCCCGGGTTTTAGGTGATCGGCGTACCAAAACCCCCCCAGTTTTGGTACGCCAAAGGTACATATTTTGTTTCAGGAGGGACGGGATTGGCCGCGATCATTCACCAACTACGTGATTTACCTGGGTAATCTGCCTAAAAGAATGCTCCAAACAATATGAAGCAGGGATGATCCCTTGCGTATCGCCATCGTGGCAATGAGCAAAGCGGTAGTTAAATACCGTGATCTTCTGGACTGACAAGGTGAAGCTGGCATTTTTGCCATGAACGCCCAGGTAGCACGGCAGAATACGACAAAATTAACATGGTTTTTGCCCAAACTCATAAATTAAAGACGTATTGCGCGTAGTAAGATAACTAGGTCGATATCCAAGTTTTTTGTTCAAGACAGGGTGTTTACGATCTTGGGGCTGTAGCTCAGCTGGCTAGAGCACCTGCTTTGCAAGCAGGGGGTCGTGGGTTCGAGTCCCATCAGCTCCACAAAAAATCCCTGGTCAAAGGCACTATTTGGTAGACCGCACTAAGGCCAAAAAACGTCGCTGTAGCCACGCAGTAGCCACTGGCTCTACTGAAATCTTACTTTTGGGACAACATTCTGGAATTTGCAAGTTTGCATTAACTTGTCATTCGCTTCTGGCGTTGACTTCGCCAACAAGAGATACTTACTACTCAATTCTTCCAAATACAAAGTTGCGAGCGATAGTCATGACTGTTACAGCAATCCGACTTGTCGATCCT
>JABEUL010000179.1 GCA_013044465.1 Acidimicrobiales bacterium | reverse complement strand
TGAGGTGTAATTAGCCTTGGCGGCATCGATATTCATGCCATTGGCATTGGTCTGTGAGAACTGAGCAGTTGGGACTCCTGTGGTGTCTACTGAAGAGGCTGTCGGAACTTTTGTACTAACAGTTCTGCTGCTAGATACAGCAATTAGCCCGATTAACAGAAATCCGATAGATACCAGCAAGACAATACGCTCAAAAAGCTTCTTCACAGTATTTGATGCCTCCATTTAATTAATTGCACTCCAAGTGCACAACATTTTGCTACCTTAGCGCGAAGTTAGTCAATTTGTCACATCAAGTGTTGCCAAAAATACTCAGCGAGATTTTCTCAGCTAGATTTTGCCACCTTGGGAGAGTTTTTCAGCAAGATTTTTGTCTTTTATGGCCACTTCAGCTGCCATTTCTTGCCTAAAGGTGTCATAGGCTTCCATCACCGAACTCTCGGTTAATCCGATAATCCTCGTGGCTAAGAGTCCAGCATTTCTAGCCCCATCTATGGTCACAGTTGCCACTGGAATACCTTTTGGCATCTGCACCATTGAAAGCAAAGAATCCAGTCCATCAAGTATGGGCTGAGATATTGGAACTGCAATTACCGGAAGTGATGTAACTGCTGCTACCACTCCAGCGAGATGAGCTGCACCCCCAGCGGCACAAATTATCACGCCAATGCCATTCTCCCTTGCACTTTTTGCAAATTCAACAGTGGCATCGGGGCTTCTGTGAGCGCTCAGAACTCTCACTTCAAAGTCAATTCCAAACTCCTTTAAAGTCTCCCAAGCAGGAGCCATCTTAGAGGCATCAGAATCGCTTCCCATCATTACTGCAACTTTTAACATGAGAAAATACCTTACCAAATTTGAGCGCCACATCACTAATTGCAAACAATTCTTCTTTAGTCCTCATAAAACTCGAGATCCAACAGTGAGTGAGTTCCGACTCACTTCTCACCTGAATAACTTCACAGAAAAGCATTTAAGGCCCCAAAAGAGCAAAAACCGGTTTCATCCAAATTGGATCACTTGGGAATTAATCTCGAGAAGTTGGATACTTCTGCGAGTATGGAATTTTAGGTATTGCCATTAAAAATAGATTTAGTGCCAACTAAGTGACAAATCTTGATACTTCACCTGTGCTCCAAAGCACAACTTAGGCACCCTGAATCATCATCTACATACCTAGTTCTAGTATAAACACTGCGTTGTCCACTGCGACTATCTTCCCACTTGGCCGAGCAAATCTAGACTGCCTAAAGCTTCAACGCCATAGCGTATGTGGATGGTAATGCAATGTGTGATTAAGCCACCAAGTCGCAAGCTCAAAGGATACAGGAGCCTAAAAGACTAATCGCAGTTGCCTCTTCTTTCGATAAATATCTTGCTCATTTCTATCCTCATTTAAAATTGTGTTGAGAAATTGCTAGCTTTCCACTTGTGATAGTGCACTAGGTCAGTGCACTAGGTCACCAGAGTTACAAGAAAGTGGACGCTTTCGTTTGAACCTAGCTCAACAAGTTCAAAATCACCAGCATACAAATTAGGCAACCAATAGCCTTGATTTCCCCTCGCTTCCTATGAAAATATTCTTCGCCATCAAATCTAACTTTTACGGATTTTGGTAAGTACGTTTATGGTTAACCCACTAAATTAGTAAGTTCGGCAGGAGGGTCCAATTAACAATTTGTTATTCGGAGTTTTTTTGATCCAATATTCACTTTCTCTAATGCCCCCAATGTGTACATATTTAGAGCCTTTTCGACAGGCTTCTCTCCCTGGTAGGATATCTTCAAGATAAGACCAGCCAATGAACGCCAAATCCGTAGACGGTAACCGACATCGAAACAAAAATACCCAACCCTAAGTTGCACTAATTACTGGAGACGGATACTTGTAAACCGCAATTGCAAGAATGCATAAAGCTACATTGTTCACCAAACAGCTTCGATTACGCAAAGTCAGCATCGAATAGAAATTAAATGGAATATTGACTAGCAACAAGGAAATAGTTACTCACCCGGAATTCATGCGACTTTCGCTTCTGCCAGAAAAGCAATCGCTTTTCACATTAGGCTGGACAGAAGCTCACATAAAGAATACGCAAGGATTGTTGAAAGAGCGTTGCACTGCTCTGGAAAGTTAGTTCGGTCAAAGAAGCATTAAACACTTGCTTTCAAGGCAACTTATCTATTTGCAAAGAATGTCAACTCCTAGCGAGGGAGCCTAGTGTGTTTGAGTTCGTTTATCTCAGGCGTCAAAATTATGGTGTCTAGTACTTTTTCAATCATTTGAATCGAGTATGTTGCATCACCTCGAGGGCGCTCCATTATTCTAAGGAACACTGCACTCTCTCCAATGATAAATGTCGGATTCCCAAATACTAAAAAATCATTAGCCAGGGTTTCATGAGCCTTCCTAAGTGCCTCGAGGGCATTTTCTGACTGTGCACTTATTACAAGACTTTTTGCATAATCACCAGGTACTCCACTTTTAACTAGCATCTCAGTCAACACTTCCAGATCGTTAATATTTCTTCCGAGTTCATGTCGCGCCTCAAATATTGCGGTGTGCAAATCCCAAAAACTCTCAGGATACTCAGACTTCAGTAAGGATGCCAAGCAAAGGGGAATCGTATTCTTTCTTTTTTTCGGATTATCCCAAGCACTGGGCTCGCCATCTTCCACCTGAGCTTGATCTAAAAAAAATGGAAGCACATCTACATCCCAATTTGCCCCTGCTTTGATTCCAATAGCCAAGTGTTCATGCAAATTGCGCGCAAATGGGCACCTATAGTCAAAAGTAACGGAAAACTGCCGTGATTGGTCCATATTCACTTAAACATATTTCAGTCAAATACAATTCCCGCAATTTTATTTCCTAAAAGTCCAAGCACATACCCCTCAAAGGCACCTACTAGCACGTCACTGGCGTGGTGGTCGCCGATTGTGACCCTGCTTATGGCAATAAGGATACTCAAAAGGTGTAAATCAATATTTAATTCATGGCTTAGCACAGTACTTGCCGCAAAAGCCGCAGCACTATGCCCACTGGGAAAACTTGATGAAGTAGAGGGCCTAACCCACTTCGGCCTTGTGGCATCGACTTGAGATGGGAGTAGTTCTATTTCCTTGCTCTTATCAGGTCTTCTGCGCTTGAAAACAGACTTTGCTACTTTGTTCATAAAAAGTACTGTAAAACCAGCCCAAGAGATCTTAAAAGTTAACTTTTTCCACTCATTAGGTTTTGCTATAAGTAAGTAAAGGTAGATCACGGCCCAGATCAAACCGTAATCACCCAGATTAGAAAATACTCCGCTAAAGATTCTTACGGATTTTTTATCCTTGAATTTCGCGATAATTTCATCTACACGGGTATCAACTTGATCTGCAAATTCAAATGGGTCCACCGAATATTCCTCTATCCGAGTAAAGCAAGTCGAGCTTTTTCTGGGTCTCCACCAAAGGCCGGACAGAACTCTTGGTAGGAGCACCAGTTGCACCTGCGAGACGTAACTGGACGGAAGTCTTCAGTATCGCAGGCCCTTTCAATTGCTTTCCAAATAGCTTTAACCTTTGCCTTGAAAGCGTTTAAGCTTTGGTTGGTAACTGAAGAATCAACTGTGACTTTGTCGCCTAAATACAAAAGCGATATCCGCTTTGGAAGACGACCTAAATTAAGTTCCAACAGTAATCCATAAAATTTGACTCCGTTTAATCGCGACTCGACGTACGCCGAAGGTGGGGCTTTGCCGGTCTTATAATCTATGATTACGATTTCACCATCTTGGTCTTCATCAAGGCGATCAATTATTCCTCTTAGGGGTATCCCCTCAAAATCATTCTCCAATTGAAGTTCGACTCCGATTGCCTTAACTTTTGCAGGATCTTCCATACAGAGATAGTTTTGCAAAAGAACTTCGCTTCCCCGGAAAAAATCTTCTACCTCACTCTCATTCAACTTAAGCGAAAGAAACTCTGAGTTCTCAATAATTTCAGGTTTTGCCAAAGGCATACACTCGCGAAGGAGTGTACTAGGTTCATCTGAAAACTCATTGTTGGAATAGAATTTTTCTAAAACTAAATGGACGAAACTTCCTTTGACCATCGCTACAGATGGCATCTGGGGGAGCTTTTCCACAGCGCTGAAGCGAAACTGTAGCGGACAATCAGTATATGCTGCCATTTTTGTTGGGGTGAGAGTGCTAGGCAAGGGTAGGGCCATGACTATACAATAGGTGTTCGGTATGCCAAGATAGTGTGCTGGCTCCCAAAAGAAAGTTAAAGATGCATCAATTCATACTCTCAGCAGGATATTTAGGTCTTTTCGTGCTAACAGTTGCAGAAGCGGCCTGTATCCCGATCCCTTCAGAACTGACTCTCACTATCGCCGGTGCGCTAGCTGCGAGTCCTTCACACCACGGTCCTCACCTAAATATAGTTGCAGTGATAGTAGTTGCCACAGTGGGAGAACTTATTGGAGGATTCATTTCATGGGCTATAGGCCGTACTGGGGGGCGAGCTGCCATTCTCAAGTATGGAAAGTACGTCTTTTTGGATGTTACAGACTTAGAAAAAGCAGAAAAGTTCTTTGCCAAGCGAGGAGCACTTACGGTATTGATTGGAAGAATGCTCCCGGTAATTAGGACATTCATATCCCTCCCGGCAGGAACTGGCGATGTTCCTGCTTTGGAGTTCGGGATTTTCACACTTATTGGTTCGGCAATATGGTGCACCGCCCTAGCTCTGGTTGGGTACGGCCTCGGATCTACAATGCAAAATACGATTAATGCCGTTCTTTCAAATGCAGGTTACGCTATTGCAGGAGTTGTTGTCATCTTAATTGCAATCTTTTTTGCACACAGGTTCCGTATGAAAAAACATGAGGAGCACGCAAAAGAGGTAGCGGACTCCGAAATAGCCTAGCCCTTTACATTATTCAAAAACGAATACACCTATCTAATATAGGTAATCCAGTTAGCATGGAGATGTGAGGGATGATATCGAAAGTGTGAAAGTGAATGAAAGTACGAATCACTTTAGTAAATCGTACCCAAAACTTATTGCACTAGGAGTTTTGTTCTTATACCTGATACTTTCCATTTGCATCTGGCATCGCGTTTGGATAAAGGGACCAACTACATGGATAGTTAACACGACTGGTGACCCATCACAAAATGTGTGGTTCATCGGATGGTTTGCACACTCCATTTCGACTTTAAACTTTTCAGCCACTCTACACTCAAAAGCCATGTTCGCCCCGAATGGAGTGAGTCTTTTAGCTAATCCCGCTATCCAATTTCCATCTTTGGTGCTAACTCCCTTTACGCTTTTATTTGGTCCTGTTTTCTCGTTCAATCTTGCAGTTACCCTCGCCCCAGTTCTTAATGGGTTTTTCTGCTACTTAATGTGCCGCCATTTCAATATTGGTTTTCTAGGATCAGGTGTTGCTGGATTTGTATTTGGGTTTGGTCCATTTGTCAGTGTCGATCTGCACTACGGCCACTTGCACGTGACTTGGCTGTGGTTAATTCCGCTATTGGTAATTATCTTTGATGAGATTTTTAGAAAACAATCCAGAAATTACATATTAAATTCGCTCTATTTAACTTTATTGTTGATCGCACAGTTTTTTACTTCACTTGAGTTCTTAGCGATTTTTGCACTTATGAGCTTATTCGCCGCTTTCATCTGGGCTGTTTTAAACCTAAGTCGACTCGGAAGTTGGACGAGGACCAAAGGTGCATATTGCGTCAAATCACTAGTTTTAGCCGCCCTACTTTCAATTGTCATCCTCTCCTATCCAACCTGGCAATTCGTGTTTGGACCGACACATCTCAATGGTGAAATATGGCCCAACATAGGTAAAATTTCGACTTCACTCAAGTCATTTATTTTCCCTCACGGTGAGAGTGCTGGAGTGCGGTTCGTATCCGGGGGAAATGGTGACTTTCTTGGACCGGGAACTCTTTTCGTGCTAATCGCAGGTACTTTCGTGTTTCGAAAATTGAAAGTGGTATTACTGTTGGCTAGTTTGCTAGTTGTGGCAGTCGTGTTTTCTATGGGATCTTCAATTCATTTTGGACATTTGTCTATACCTATGCCAGATGCGATACTCACTCATTTACCGGGACTTTACGACATTTTCCCTAGCCGCTTCGGCGCAGTTATTGACTTAGTATGTGCTGGTTTGGTGGCTGTGGTTATTGAACAGTTACTTGTAGCTAAAAGTCGGTCGGAGGAAACTGAAGTTTCGAAAACTGCGAGACTTCATTCCAAGAAAAGTACAGATACTGCTGGAGCCAGAAGGTGGATTGGTGTTGGGGCAGTTATAGTTTTGGTAATTCCCATGGTTATGGCAAATCAGTGGCCCTATAAGGCAAGCAATGCTGGCACACCTAATGGCTTAGATAATATAACTCACGTTCTTCCTCCGAATTCGTCCATTGCCTTTTACGCTGTTCCAAGCGGAGAAGAGGCTCCTAGCATGATCTGGCAAGCAGAGGACAACTTCAGTTTTAACATATATGGCGGATATGCTCTTATTCCAGGACCTAGTGGTCGGGCAACTGAAAGCCTCCCTTTAAATACATTCACCTTTCTTCTTTCTGCAGCCTCCTTGGGAGTGCTGAGCACAACTTTGACCCCAGTCGATGCCAGAAATTTGCAACATACCATAGCCAGTCAAAACATTGACGCCGTAGTTTTAACAGTTAACTCTAAAAACTACTTAACACTTAGAAAAGACTTTGCCCTAGCATTGGGCCCACCCATTTTGGCCACTAAAGATATAGTGGCCTTCAGATCATAACAAGCGTTTTCATTTCATAATCAACTATTCAAAGAAAGTTCGTCAAGTAGGGTCGCGAACTTTTGCCTTGCTTCTTCTTGGCGTGTTGGGATGTGTTCACTTGGTGTTTCATGTGAGGAGTAGTTTTTCAGCACCTGCCTGGCAACCGTTACTTTATGAACTTCGTCTGGCCCATCATAAATGCGTGCAGCTCTTGCATAACGATACATTGCCTCTAATGGAAGATCACATGAAAATCCTAGAGCCCCGTGAGCCTGAATGGCTCTATCAATTACGTTATAGAGGACTTGTGCCCCAAAGTACTTGATCATGGCAATTTCTACTCTGGCAGCCGGTGGACCAACCTCGTCCATTTTCCATGCAGCGTATAATGTCATTAGACGAGCTGCGGTCATCTCTGCTTTTGACTCTGCAATCCAGGACTGAACCATTTGTTTTTCAGCCAATGTGGATCCATGTAATGTTCTTGAAACTGCTCTTTCACACAGCATGTCAAATGCTCTCTCTGACTGGCCTAGCCACCTCATGCAGTGATGAATTCGACCGGGTCCAAGTCTCTCTTGTGCCAGTCGGAAACCGTCCCCTTCACGCCCAACCAGGTTTTCATAAGGCACTCTTACATCTAGATACTTAATCTCGGCATGATTGCCAAAAAGCCCATACGAAGTTTCAGGATGTGCCATAGTCGCAACATCTCTGACGATATGGACCCCTGTGGTATCTGCAGGAACAACAATCATGGATGTGCCAGCATATGGATGTACATCTGGGTTCGTCACGGCCATAACAATCAAGAAATCAGCAACTGAACCGTTAGTCGTGAACCATTTGTGCCCGTTTATTACCCATTCATCACCGTCTCTAACTGCCTTTGTCGAAATTAGCTTCGGGTCTGCACCTGCTCCGGGCTCAGTCATGGAAAAACCGCTTCTTTTATCCCCATTTAAAAGGGGCTCCAGCTACTTCTTCCTCTGGTCCTCGCGACCTGATTCTCTTATTCCGATGGCTAATAGCTCAGCGTTGCCGCTGTCCGGGGCATTAT
>JABEUL010000178.1 GCA_013044465.1 Acidimicrobiales bacterium | reverse complement strand
TTCCTAACGTGGTCAAACCACTTGAAAAACCAACTGGGACGTTAATACTTTCAGTTGGGAGCCTAAAACCGGGCAAGGGGATAGCGACAAATATAGAGGCTCTGTCAATATTGCGTAACAAGGGATTCGAAATTCATTACTGGATAGTCGGTGATGGACCTCTAAGAAAAAAGCTAAAAAAAACTGCAACCGATTTAGGCGTTGCCAAATACACCCGTTTTTGTGGCTCAATTGAGCGTAGTGAAATTGGAAACTACATGAGTAGCTGTGACATTTTCTCTCTTCCAAGTCATCCTGAGGCATTTGGGCTAGCTCATCTAGAGGCAGCTAGTCTGGGAAAACCAGTGATAGCTTGTGTCGACACAGGTCCTGCATTCAATCTTCCTAATGAACTAGCCGCTCTACTGGTTCCACCAAGTGACCCCAATTCAGTAGCAGAAGCATGGGTGAAGTTAATCGAAAACCCAAGTTTACGGAATGAACTTGGTGAAAATGGGTCCAAGATTGCCCGGAAATTTAGCTGGGAAAAAAATGCCTCCGAATTCATAAAGGTCATTGGATCCCTTAAATTGAATATGGGGCAACCTCGGTAAAATCGCAGATTCGGTTAGCCAGTTGTGAGATCCGAGCAATATTTATACTATCAGCTAAGAGCTGCCAGAGAGAAATTTGACACTAAAGTGTCGGAAGAGTTATCAGCTTCCTAATTTCGTTTCAAACGAGCAGAGTATTTTGAGACAATTTGACTCTCACTGTCAGTCAGAGTCGTTAGAAAGACGGCCAATGGAATTGTGAACCCCAAGATGAGGCCAGTCATTACCGCTATTGGTTGGCTTGTCGTATGAGCAGCAACTACAACCACAATTGCCACTGACGCGAATATGGCAAGTACTGGAAGTCCGGTTTTTATCAAGCTCGGATAGATTTGTTCTGCCAGATATATTGTGATACTTGAGATCAAATTAGAAACTACAAGGGGCAATGTCGTGGCAAGTGCTGCTCCGGTTAGTTTGAACATGGGAACTAGAACAATGCACCCAGCTACACTCATGCAAAATGTAACAACGCTTCGGATTGTAAATAATTTTAGCTTATTGAATGCAAATAATAATGTTCCATTTGGCCCGGAGAATATCTGGAAAGCAATCCCGATCGAAAGAATCCGGGCAGGGAAAGCAAGGTGAGAATATCTGGCACCGAGTGCCAAACCTAGTACTTGATTAGGTATGGCAATAAGAACGACAAGAACTGGTCCTGAAAGTAATATACCTGCGCGGGTAACTGTCGTGTACAAGTCAAGAATTGCATGCCTGTCTTTCTCAAAAATTGACTTAATTGCACTTGGAAGAAAATAACTGGCAGGTAAAGTCGCAATACTTTGGGCCATTGAAGCCAAGGAGGAGAGTGGACCATATAGACCAGAATCAGTCACCGACACTGCTGTGCCCAGAACTAGTACGTCGAGACGATTAACTGCACTGAAACCCAGGGAATTCATAAGGGCAGAAGCGCTGTTCGAAACAAACTCCCTCATCCTAATAGGACGAACCCTCCTGTCAATCTTTAAACCTTTAATAACAAAAAGATAACTTAGAAGCATCGAAACACTCCTTGCTAATGCTATCCATATTGCCGACCTCGAAAACGTGAGTGCGATTCCAATACCAATCAAGAAAGTAACAGAACCGATTATATGCGATCCCTCTATTTTCTTGGGTTTTGCATTGGCGAATAAGTTGCCAATTGCAACATGGTAAAAAGGAATGAAAATTACATAAGGAGAGAGTACAGCAAATAGTAAAACCACTTGCGAGCCAGATTTTGCAAAGTAAAAAATAATAAAACCAACTACCAATACGAGTAAACTTGTTAAGATCGCCACAAATAGAGCTGCTCTATGTGCTGTACGGACTATGCCAGCTTCACCTTCGCTATTTCCCCGGGCCTTTTCTAGCGAGACAAGTTTCGAAGTTGCCGAGCCAAGGCCGCTGCTGGCAAAAGAGGTTAACAGCCCCACAATAGCCGTAGCAACTACCCAGTAGCCAAACTGAGACGGATCCAGAAGCCTAACTAAAGCTATTGTCGTCGGAATGCCAATAACCGTAGTGAGGAAAAAACGTGAGGTAGCCATGAAAGCACCCGTAAAAGCGTCATTCTTATTCACTTGGCGAATTTCGTTCGGATCAGTCATCTCAAGTCCCTCTAACGCTACCAGCTAGTTCATTACATTATTTAGAATTTACATCTGCTTGTCATAATGTATTTCATAACCTAAGGGGCCCTGTGGTCCACGATGGCCGGTCTCTCTATTGCAAATACATCTCTGTTGCACATCAATTATGCAACTTTCACATCCTTCGGGAATTGGATGCCGTTAGTGAAACTAAAGGGAAAGTTGCACCTCTGACTTGGCCAGATCGCACATTGAAACCTGGCAATTAGTGCAGATTAAGAAAGCCCATGACACAACATCGCTACAGAAGAACGAGGTAGTCAAAATCATGGATAACTACAAAAAATTCATTGCCGCTGGTCACATTGCAATCCCAGAACAACCATCATCTGAAAAACGGGTAAGGATTAAAAGGACCTTGGCCAAAAATCTGCTTAAACGCGTAGACGTTTATGCCAAGATGCCAGGAATCCACTCAATATACTAGAGTGTCTCATAGCTGCAGATCCTTGGATGATAACCGATGCCAGCACCAGCTCGCTCATTCATTACTTCTGCCGTATTACGAGTTATAGGCACCGAATCCATCACTTGCCTAGACATGACTGAGTAGTTGCCTTAAAAATGCTTCAACCAAGTCAAAACTTAATATGAAAAAGATGGTGGATCAACTACTCCCAGGTGTCCTATCCCGCTATATTGAGGATCTCGCCGAAAAACATCCCAAAGAAATCACTCTTGAAAACTTCAGCGGCAAGAAAACCAGTCGTAAATACCTCGTGGAACCGCTCTCCAGGCGGACATCATCAATTGAGCCTATGATTGGTTTTCCCGGACATATTCAATGAAGCAACGAAGTCTTGCCAAACAACTTCTTTAGTTCCTTCTCCCATGAAAGTGAAATATCTTCCCATGAGAAATCTTTTATAATGCTAAATGCATTTTGCCCCATAAATAAGCGCAACTCCTTGTCATCGACGAGTCTCTTTACGCTTTCAATGAAATCTTGATCATTATTTACCTGAAATCCAGTTCTACCTTGGACCACTGAAGGAGCTTCATAGTCATCGAATATGACTGAGGGAAGCCCGGAAGCAGCCGCTTCTAAAATTACTTTCGGAGTACCTTCTATGTGGCTGGTATGGACATGGATATCGGCTTCTTTCAGCAGTGCTGACACTTCGACACGATTTTTATGTCCCAAAAATCTAATGTTATTGAGACCATTCTCGTCAGCTCTTTTCTTCATCGATTCGAAATATGAAGTATCTCCATAAGGTGCGCCGATGATTATGAACTCAATTCTATCTTGAGGTATCTCTTGGGCAATTTTCAAGATGAAGTGTAGATTTTTCCGAGGCGTAAATGAAGAGATAGAAATAATCTTAACTGGACCATGCCTATTGGTCCTATCTATATCTCCAAAATCTTCAACGTTTACTCCTATGGGTATTACAACTGAACTTAACCCTTTTACTGTCATAAATTGGTCCGCTATGAACTTGCTGAGTGATACCCGTAAGTCAGCTCCTTCGATCAGGCCTAGTAGATTTTTAACTGCCCATGAAGACTTGACAGATTCGAGCGTACCTTCGATAGGGTAGACCACTTTAGAGGGTTTTCTTAACCACTTGAGTTTCTCTATTATTGATGCCACACGATCAAAAGGCGGGTAGATAAGTATGTCGTAGTCATACCGGAGGTAATGTCTTGCTAGTGAAAGGTTTGAAAGCCGCGATGGGAGCATTAAAATGTTAACGTTCTCTGCCAGCAAAAGCTTGGGATCAGGATTAGTCGCAAAGTAGGTAACTTCAAAGTCATCTTTGCTCAACCGCAATCCAATTTCTCTTGCATTTTGGCTTTGAGCATTCGTGTTGTGCACATCTGCAATTACTCCGTAGAGCACTTTAATTTTGGAAGCCTTATCCAAAATAACCTCATCTCGGCAATAATCGTGCAAGTTGGCGTTTCAAGGATTTTATCATGGCTTAGGCGACTGTGGGTTGGTCCGGTGTTGACTCATTGAAAGTGTACGTTCTTCAGTAATTGATGCTTAATTTGTAGGGGGTTGAGCCAAGTTTCCCGACGGAGGATTATTATGATTGCACTGGCCCTAATATATGCATTCAATCGTATGACGGTGTATGTCTCCAAGATCCAATGCATATTCTAATTACTTGACTGTCTGATTGAGACTGGGCAAACGTGGAAAGAATTCAAATGACAAATTAGTTAATATTTGCCCCACAACTATTGGTGTTGTGGGGCAAACTCACATAAATGGAGAAGCCCCGCTAACCTCAGCCGGTGCCTAAGATGTGCGCATCGACTTGAGAACCCAGTGCTCTTTTTGGACTATTGGCAGAACACCACGTCCGAGACACCACCAGTTATGCTTTCGACGCACATAGATAATCTTTCTGACGCCATCATAAGCACGAAGTCGTTCTCAAGCAATTTGATTGGACCTTAGGGGATTATGGGCCTATTTCCACTTCGCGCTCATCACCTCTAGCTCGCATCCTCAGTATTCGGTTCACGGCATTCAAATAAGCCCTTGCCGAGGCTTCAACCACGTCAGTTGACACTCCACGCCCTGAGACTTTTATGCCATTTGATTCAACTTGAATTACTACATCACCTAGAGCATCAATTCCTCCAGTCACAGCTGACACATTGAATTCGCTTAATTTTGCGTTGACTCCCGTCGCATTTGATAAAGCGTTACACGCTGCATCTATCATCCCGTTTCCTTCGGCTTTTCCTTCAGACTTGGTGCCATCTTTGTCAATAACTACTCGTGCCATAGGCTGGGCAACTGTCCCGCCTGATACTTCAAGTTCTTCTAATACGAACTCGCTTGAAATTGCGGTTCCTAACTCTTCTGCCACAATTGCTTCGAGGTCGGCTTCAGTAATTTGTACCTTCCTATCTGCAAGTTCTTTAAACCTGTTGAATGTTGCATTTAAAGTATCCCCTTGGACCTTTAAACCCATCTTCTCTAAGGTGTCACTGAATGCGTGGCGTCCAGAGTGTTTGCCCAGAATAATCTGGCGTCCTGCTTGACCAACCGAGGATGCCTCAATTATTTCATAGGTAGATCTCTCCGCTAATACTCCGTGCTGATGGATTCCTGACTCGTGAGCAAAGGCATTGCGACCAACTACTGCTTTATTGTATTGAACTGGATATCCTGTCAATCGAGCTACCAACCTTGAAGTCTTGGCAATCTCAGAAGTATTGACAGTAGTTGTTACACCCGGGAATTGATCTGGTCGAATATTTACTGCCATTACTACTTCTTCAAGTGCAGCATTGCCAGCTCTTTCACCAATCCCATTTACACATACCTCAACTTGACGGGCTCCGGCCTGGACCCCAGCCAGTGAGTTAGCAGTGGCTAGGCCCAAGTCGTTGTGACAGTGAGTAGAGAGAATGTACTCGCCAGGCACCATCTTTCTGACATAGGTTATTAAAGCTCCAAAGTCCCACGGGATTCCGTAACCTACTGTGTCAGGAATGTTCAAACAAGTTGCCCCTGCTTCAACTGCTACGTTAAGCACTTCGATCATGAAATCAAGTGGAGTACGAGTCGCATCTTGTGGAGAAAATTCCACATCATCAGTGTGCTCCCTGGCTCTTCCGACACCACTTTTAACTTCGGCCAGTACTTGGGCCTGATCCATGTGCAACATGTGTTCCATGTGAGATGGGGAAGTGGAGATAAATACGTGAATTCTTGCCTTTTCAGCGAACTTTAAGGCATCCCAACATCTGTCCACGTCATGCAGTTGAGTTCGTGATAGGCCAGCAATTATAGGACCTTCGACACTTTTGGCAATTGCAGCAACAGCTTCAAAGTCACCTTGGCTTGCCACGGGGAATCCAGCTTCGATGTAGTCGACACTAAGCCTTGCCAACTGCTCTGCTATTTCGAGCTTTTCTGCTGTGTCAAGTGAGATTCCAGGTGATTGCTCGCCATCTCTTAGCGTGGTGTCAAAGATTATTAAGTGTTCGCCTTTTTTGTCTGTCTTATTGTCCATTTGTGTATACCTTTCTATCTTCCTGCATGGCAACAAAAAACCTCCTGGCTTTTGCGCAGGAGGTCATGGCGAGCGTGGAAACGCTCGCGTCTAGCTAAGGAGCAAGTTTTCTGAGATGATCCTTATATGTTGCATATAACTAGTATATTGCCAGGCAAAGCATAGTGGTGTCAAATCCAGCTTTAAGTTGGATTTAAAATGCTCCAATCTGGTGAACATCGATGATTCCTTCGGTGGAGCGAAGCTCGTCGAGGAGTTCATTTGTGACAGCTTGCCCTGTGGAAAACACCATAAGTGCAGTTGGCCCAACAGCCGATGGCCCAACTGCCATCGAGGAAATACCAATGTTATGGGTACCCATAAGAGTCCCAACTACGCCGATCATCCCAGGTCGGTCGTCATTTCTAACCACTAACATGTGTTCAGCAGGTGGAACTTCGACAATGTGATCATCAACCATTACTATCCTCGGGCTGGATTGCACTCCAACCAAAGTCCCAGAAAGTGCATGAGTTGAAGATCTTAGGGTCATTAGGTTTTTGTAGTCTCGGCTAGTTGACGTTGTCATTTCGCGAATATCTAATCCGCGCTCTGCTGCCAACTGGGGGGCATTTACGTATGAAACGGGTTCTTCGGTTCCTGCGGCAAAGATTCCTTTCAAAATTGAAAGTGTAAGGATCCGGGTGTCTTCAGTTGCTAAGTCACCTTGATATTCGATCTCCAGATGATCGGGAAGGCCCTCGGAGAGACAAGCAAAAATCCTGCCCAGTTGTTCAGCTAGACCTAAGAACTGACTGACATCTGCTGAGGCCTCAGCTGCGTTGATGTTGACTGCAAAAGGCACAAAGGCACCTTCTAGAGCCAGGAGAACCTGTTCTGCAATAGTTATTCCAGCCTTGTCTTGGGCTTCCACAGTTGAGGCTCCTAAGTGAGGGGTAACCACAACATTTGGGAGTGTGAAAAGTGGGGAATCCGTACAAGGTTCACTTGAAAACACGTCAAGACCCGCTCCTCCTACATGGCCGGAGCTAATTGCGTCGTAAAGAGCCGCCTCGTCAATAATTCCTCCACGTGCCGTATTGATGATTCGAATACCCGCTTTAGCCTTGGCTAACAACTCCTTTCCAATTAATCCAGCAGTTTCTGGAGTCTTTGGCAGGTGAATTGAGATGAAATCAGACTCAGCCATAACCTCGTCTAAAGGAAGGAGATCAACGCCCATGTGCTTGGCTCTCTCTGCTGAGACGTAGGGGTCGTATGCAATTAGCCTCATTCCAAATGCGAGGGCTCGTTGAGCCACCAATGCCCCAACTCGACCGAGTCCAACTACTCCCAGAGTCTTGCCGTGGAGTTCTACGCCTTCCCATTTAGATCTCTCCCACCTGCCTGCAGTGAGCGCCGTATGGGCCTGAGGGATATTTCTGGCCTGTGCCAACATGAGAGCCATTGCCTGCTCTGCAGCACTTAAAATGTTGGACTGGGGCGCATTGACTACCATGACCCCGCGCTTTGTAGCCTCAGTTACATCTACGTTGTCAAGGCCAATGCCAGCTCTTCCCACTACAACAAGGGACTTCCCTGCGCCCAAGACTTCGGCTGTCACCTTGGTCGCTGAGCGAATAATAAGGGCATGAGCCCCTTCAACGGCCTCTTTTAGTTGATCTGGTGTCAGGCCAAGGCTCACATCCACTTGGTGACCAGCTTCTCGCATCAACTCGAGCCCGCGGTCAGCCAACTCCTCTGTAACTAGAATTCTTGCCACTTATTTAACCTCCGAAAACAGTTCAATCAACCTGCTGAGACCTTCTTCCAAATCTGCATCTGCAAGCGCATACGAAAAGCGACCATAACCAGGTGCTCCAAAAGCCTCTCCAGGCACAAAAGCTACCTTAGCCAGATCTAACACGATTTCAGCCAATTCTACTGTAGTCTCAACTTTTACTCCCCTAATTTCTCTGCCTAACAGCTTCTCGAAACTAGGAAATGCATAAAAAGCACCTTCTGGTTCTTTGCACACTACACCAGTTATCTCACCGAAAAGCTTAAAAATACTCTGCCTGCGCCTCTCAAAGGCAACTTTCATCTCGGCAACTGCACTTAAATCTCCAGTTAGAGCGGCAACAGTGGCCATCTGGGAGATATTTGAGACATTTGAGGTGGTATGTGACTGAAGGTTAGTTGCTGCTTCCACGACATCATTTGGACCAATCATCCAGCCGACCCTCCAGCCAGTCATGGCATAAGTTTTTGCCACTCCATTGACTACAATGCACTTCTCTCTTATCTCGGGTTTAATAACTGGTAGTGAAACCAAAGGACGTCCACCGTAGGTGAGGTGCTCATATATCTCATCAGTGAGTACCCAAAGTCCGTGTTCAAGGGCAAAATCTCCAATTTCAGACATTTCGCTTTCACTTAGAACTGCTCCACTTGGGTTAGAAGGTGAGTTCAAAATAAGCATTTTGGTTCGACTTGTAACGTGTTTTTCAAGCTCCTCAGCTGTGACGTGGAAGTCATCGTAAATTGACGTGGGAACTTCAACGGGCACTGCTCTGGCTAATGCAACGGCTTCTGGATAGGTGGTCCAGTAGGGAACAGGCAAAAGAACTTCGTCTCCTGGGTCGAGAAGTGTCAAACAAGCATTTGAAATTGCTTGTTTTCCACCATTTGTCACTAGGACCTGCGATGTAGATATTGAAAGTCCAGAGTCACGAAGGGTTTTTTGGACAATAGCTTCTCTCAGTGCTGGAAGCCCCGAAGTAGGGGTGTATTTATGCATGGCCTTGTCACTGGCCGCTTTGATTGCTGCTTCCACAATGAATTCAGGTGTTGCAAAGTCCGGCTCACCTGCCCCAAATCCGATCACGGGCTCACCTTTGGCCTTAAGAGCCTTGGCTTTAGCATCCACAGCTAAAGTAGCCGAGGGTTTGATAGCAGAAATCAGCTCGGAAATTCTGCTTTCTGTGCCCGTGGTCTCTTTTCTTGAGGTCTCAAATTGTTCAGAAGCCATATTAATATGCTTGCACAGATTTAAACGCTCCCAGAACAGTCAACTTTTAAGAGCTTCTTCCTGATTTTGTGCCTTCCAAATAATTCGTATAATCGATAGTGTCGAGAATTGTTAAAAGATAAGGATATTCAAGTTGGCTCCAAATGACACAAATGCACTCATACTTCCCTCGGATTTGATTCCAAGTGACGGAAGATTTGGCTCGGGACCTTCAAAAGTTAGAACTGAGTCACTTGAAGCACTCCTAAGTGTGGGGAAGTCCTATATGGGGACTTCGCATCGCCAATCCACTGTCAAGAACGTAGTTGGATCGCTCCGGGCGGGATTGAAAGAGTTATTCTCACTTCCTGAGGGTTACGAAGTTATATTGGGAAACGGCGGGGCTACGGCTTTTTGGGATATCGCCACTTTCTGCCTTATTGAGAAAAAGAGCCAACACCTATCATTCGGCGAGTTCTCGTCAAAGTTTGCAAAAGCCTCTCAAATGGCGCCCCACCTGGAAGATCCCGAAATCATTAAAAGCGATCCTGGTACTGCACCTAGTCCAAAGGCTTCTAAAGGTGTGGATCTCTATGCCCTGACACATAATGAGACTTCCACAGGTGTAGCCATTGAGATTGTTCGACCTGAAGGAATCGATGATGGTGCCATCGTCGCTGTTGATGCCACAAGTGGTGCAGGAGGCTTAAGAGTAGATTCTGAGCAGTTCGATACTTACTACTTTGCACCTCAGAAGTGCTTTGCCTCAGACGGTGGGATTTGGATTGCACTAATGTCACCTAAGGCTCTAGAAAGAGTGGAGAAAATTGCAGCTTCTAAGCGTTTTGTCCCAGCTATTTTGGATCTCAAAATTGCAGTAGATAACTCATTGCTGGACCAAACTTATAACACTCCGGCACTTTCAACTTTGTTTATGACCAACAATCAAGTTGAGTGGTTCAATCAAAATGGAGGACTTGACTGGTGCACAAAGAGGTGTGATGAAAGCTCGTCAATACTTTATTCATGGGCAGAAAAGTCAGATTATGCTACTCCTTTTGTAAAAGAGGAAAGATTCCGGAGTCATGTGGTTGGCACAATTGACTTTTCTGATGACATAGATGCCACACTAGTTGCAAAGACTCTTCGAGCCAATGGAATAGTAGACACTGAACCATATCGGAAACTCGGAAGAAACCAGCTGAGAGTTGCAATGTTTCCTGCAATCGAACCAAATGACGTCGAGACCCTCTGTGGGGCGATTGATTATATAGTTCAAAAAATTGTCTGATGGGAGAAGATGCATGAATCGCCATACGAGTTCCAGGTCGGGGGTTGTCGAAGATATCGTTCGCCAGATCGTTGAGAACTTCCATCCGATTCGCGTAATCGTCTTTGGGTCGGAGGCCCGAGGTGACGCCACTCCCGAAAGCGACATCGACCTAATGGTGATATTTGACGAGATCGACCGATCACGTCGGTATGAGATAGTCGCGAAGCTCATGGGTAGTGTTGTATCGCCCATTTCCGTTGACTTTTTCGTTACCGACCTTGCCGAATATGAAGCTGGCAAGGACGTAAACGGAACAATGGTCTATTGGCCTGCACACGAAGGGATGGTGTTACACGATGCCGCCGTCGCCTGAGGAACTTTTGCAGGCTGACCGCTGGTTCCAGGAAGCAGCCGAAGAACTTGCCGTTGCTATTCATGTCGTCGCAGCTGACGATCTGCCCGACTAGGTGGCCTGTTTCCACGCTCATCTCGCTGCAGAGAAGGCGCTGAAGTCTATGCAGATCCGTCGGGGAGTTTTGATCCGCAAGATGCACAACCTGGTGGAGATTCTAAGTGAACTCCCGAGTGAGGATAGGAATCGTTTCACGATCGGCGATCTGCAACTCCTCAACCCCTGGACGATCGGCGGCCGCTACCCAGCTGACCTTGAAGAAGTTGAGCACGAGGTGGCCGAAAGCGTCTTGGCTGCAGCGAACAGAGTGCTAATGACAGTTCGGCTGGCGGTCGAAGTAGTTGATCTGAATGAGGGAGAGGGTCCGGAAAAATAGGCCCCGTGTTATGCCGAAGTCAATCATCCCACCACATGCTGCCTATTATGTACTCGCAAACGCGGTTCGGAAATGGTGCCTATGGCATAGATGCATCATTAATTACAAAGACTCTTCGGGCCAATGGAATAGCAGACACTGAACCATATCGGAAACTTGGAAGAAACAAGTTAAGATTTGCGATGTTTCCTGCAATCGAACCAAATGACGTCGAGACCTGCATCTAATCCTAAATTCGTACATACGAACCTAAAAAATGAAGGAATTGCAGCATATTACCCTTAGGAGGAAATGCCATGGTTGTGCACGTTGGACTTGAACCTCAAAAAAAGTCTATGTTTTCGTATTTTATGAGATAGAAGAGATCTTACTTGAGTAGCTCATTACGCCAGATCCGTCAGAGTTCGATTTTCCCGTTGATATGCTCTTAGCATTTTAGGTAACCGCCGTTACTGAATCTATATCGAGAGTTCATTTCATCTCCGACTACTAAGGTTCAACTCTTCGTCAACTATCCTCGGGATAAACTTCACTACGTTAGCACACCGTATGTAACTATTCTACTAGTCCATTTGTCAGCAATCTAATAGTCCATTTGTCAATATATTAGTAGTCCATTTGACGATTTGGTGTCTATCTAAAAGGCAAAATTGCAGACTGTTAAAGACAAAGCATCACGAAAATATGATTTTTGTTAGTTTTCGCGCTTCCATCGGTATTAGCACCAATTTTCAATTTGACAGCTAGTCAGTCTAAGACAGGATCCTCTAAAAATGCTTAGAAGTAATAAATTAACGGAAATTTGTGGAAGTGTGTGCCAGAAGAGCTTCCGATTGCGAACTTCTATACAATGCACATATTTCTTGGTGCTAAATGCCTAACTGTTCGCGGTACCAGGGAATTGTTAAGTCAAGACCTTGGCTAAGAGTGATCTCTGGCTGCCATGACAGAACTTTCATGGCCCTTGAGATATCTGGGCGGCGTCTTTCGGGATCGCCTGGACTCATTGGAAGGTGAACAATTTTAGATCTAGAGCCGGTAACTTTGATGATTTTCTCGGCAAGTTCCAACATGGTTATTTCCTCTGGATTACCGAGATTCAAAACTCCCCTAAAGGTTGAGTTCCCAAGTTCGATTATTCCTCTCACCAAATCGGCAACAAAGCACATGGATCTAGTCTGTTTACCATCGCCGTATATAGTGACGTCGCTATTTGAGAGGGCTTGAGATGCGAAGTTGGGAATTACTCTTCCATCATCTTCTCGCATCCTTGGGCCGTAAGTATTAAAAATCCTGACAATCCCAGCATTGGTGTTTCTTGTATTCACGTAACTAGTGACCAAGGCTTCTCCAAAGCGCTTTGCCTCGTCGTACATGCTTCTTGGTCCGATTGGATCAACATCGCCATGGTACTCTTCGACCTGGGGATGGACTTTTGGGTTGCCATAGATCTCGCTGGTTGAAGCCTGAATGAATCGAGATGATGTCTCGGTGGCAAGATCAAGTAAGTTTTTTGTCCCCAAAGATCCTGTCATTAAAGTCTCAATTTGAAACTCCTGGTAAATAACAGGAGAGGCTGCACTGGCAAAATTAAAGACGTAAGTGGATTCAAATTCTCTAGATTCTAGAAATTGTCTTGCAGATTGAAAACAACCGTCCTCTAGGCAGGAAATATCTCCTCTAATCGAAATAAAGTTGGCGTTACTTACAAAGTGTGAGATGTTTTCTTGTCTGCCAGTCAAATAATTGTCAATTCCTAGAACAACGCTTCCCTCACCCAGTAAAGTCTCGACCAAGTGCGACCCAATAAAGCCAGCAGCACCTGCTATTACATATCCTTTTTGCAACGAGCTGCTGCTCAATTCATCTGCCATAAATTACAACCGGTTTAAGAAAACCTCTTGGGATTTTGAGTTCCAAGTTTGATTAGCTCAATCCCAATTTCTGACGCAACTCTTTCATCAATGACGTTTCTTGTATCGTAAATGACCGGCGTTCCCATCACAGCCTTAACCAGTGCAAGATCCAGGGTTTTAAACTCTTCCCAATCAGTTAAAACTACTGCGAGATCTGCTGACTCTACGCACTTGTAGGCATCTTCTTTGATGGATATTTTCCTTTGATCGACAAGTGATTCAAAATCACTTATGGCCGAATTTGACGATAGTGAAGGATCGTAAATATTGATATTTGGAACTTTCTTTGATACCGCATTTATGACTTCAATTGCCGGTGATCTGCGCAAGTCATCTGTGCCACCTTTGAAAGTGACACCTAGAATCGCAAGTTTCTCTGAGCCTTTTTGTGGCATTAGGTCAAGAATACGGTTTGCAACTCTTTCAATATGATCTATGTTTTCCGAGTAAATGCTATCGACAAATTGGCTTGGCATCCCAATACTTTGGGTGAGATAGGAAAGCATCTGAGTGTCCTTTGGCAAACATGAGCCACCCCATCCAGGACCTGGTCTCAAGTGAGTATTTCCAATTCGCTTGTCAGCTCCAACGGCCAAGAGGACATCGTGAGAGTTCGCGCCGGTCAATTCGGCTATATCTGCTACTAAGTTGGCAAAAGTTACTTTTGATGCAAGCATGGTGTTAGATATCATTTTGGCAAGTTCAGCAGATGTTGGATCAGTAATTATTACTTCAGTATTTTCATTCTTCGGGAGAATTTCGGCAAGATCTGATGCTGCCTGGAAGTTGTCTGCGCCTATTACAATTCGATCTGGATTTAAAGTATCGCGAAGAGCTGTTCCTTCTTGGAGAAACTCTGGACAGACTAAGACGTTAAGGTCACGCCTTCCAATGCTCTTTGCAATTTTGAACGTTGTTTCGGGAAGCACAGTTGACTTGACCACCAAACTCCCACCTGATGCCATGTATTCACTTGCTGTATGTGCAGCATTAATAAGTGTGTCAAGCTGAGGCTTTCCAGAGATATCAACATCGGTTGGAAGGCATATGAAAAGAAGATCAGCATCAATTGCGGCAACCGAGGCATCACCTGAGATGAAATCAATGCAAGAAGTGTCAATGTGCTTCTTCAAAAGTTCTTGTAAACCATCTTCACGGATACAAGGATCGCCTTTTTTTAAACGATCTATCTTTTTCTCGTCAATATCGACTACCAGCACTCTTATGCCGGTGGCACAGAGGGCGACACTTAGAGTAATGCCAACGTAACCAGCGCCAAGAACGACTATACGTGAGTACATTTCATCCTAACTTCAAAATACCAGCGATAAAATTAGCTTCGGCAAGGTATTTCGCTTCAATCAGGGAACATATTGAGAGGCAATAATTGGATTGTTTCGTAGAAAACATCTTCATATGAGGCTATCACCTACTTGGAGTAGTTCGCCAAATATCCTTAGAACAGTCCTGCCCGGTTTGGCGCTCTTCAAGGGAATTCAGCTATCAGCCGCCGGAAATATCTTGGAGTTTTTGTTTTCCAGCCGAGATAAATGGCATCATCGATCTAAGCTCGGTCCCAATGGCTTCGATCTGGTGGTTTTTTCCACTCTCTTGAAGTTGACGATATTTTGGTCTGCCGGCTCTATTTTCAGCTATCCATTCGTTGGCGAACGTGCCATCTTGGATTTCTTCCAGAACTTTTTTCATCTCTTGCCTGACGTGGTCATCAATGATCCTGGGACCACGGGTCATGTCACCGTATTCTGCGGTGTCTGAGATTGAGAACCTCATGCCAGAAATACCCTGTTCATACATCAAATCAACAATTAGTTTGAGTTCGTGTAAGCACTCAAAGTACGCCGACTCAGGCTGGTAGCCAGCATGGACTAGGGTCTCAAAGCCCGCAGTAACTAGAGCAGTCAGACCCCCACAAAGTACAACTTGCTCTCCGAAAAGGTCGGTTTCGGTCTCTTCTTCAAAAGTTGTTTCTAATACTCCTGCTCGGGTAGCACCTAGTGCGTGAGCATAGCTGAGGCACAGTTCTTTTGCCTTTCCAGAGTGGTCTTGGGAAACAGCGATTAGAGATGGGACTCCGCCACCTTCGGTGAAGGTCCTTCTTACCAAGTGACCTGGGCCCTTTGGCGCAACCATTCCGACATCTACTCCACTTGGTGGCTTAATTTGGCCAAATCGGATATTGAATCCATGGGCAAATAAAATGGCATCCCCTTCATTTAGATGGGGAGCAATTTCTGACTCATAGACGCTTGCCTGTTCCGTGTCAGGCAAAAGTATCATGATCAAGTCAGCTTCACTTGAGGCCTCAGCAACTGTAG
>JABEUL010000177.1 GCA_013044465.1 Acidimicrobiales bacterium | reverse complement strand
TTCTTAGACTACCTAAAGATTCTAAAAAATAAATTTAAGTATCAAAGTATTTAAGGATGGTGTTCTGCTGGACTGGCAAAATCACGATCCAGTAAATAGCATTCGATTTATTTTTTGGTTCGTCCTTTTTTGTTCGAAGCTTTGATGACAAACGATTGAGATCTAAATTCAGGAACCGGAGCACTGGCGGGGGCTTGCTCTGCAGCAACTTGTGCTTGGGCTTCGGCTTCCATACGCTGATTCTCAATGTATTTATAGTCCGCACCAAATACTTGATTGGCTGTCACTTCTACAGATACCGCAGTATTGCCCTGGGAGCTTTGTGCTGCAACTGGTTGAGGAGCCATCCGTGGTGGTGGTGGAACAGATTGAGGAGCCATCGGTGGCGCTGGTGGAACAGCTTGAGGAGCCATCCGTGGTGGTGGTGGAACAAGTGGAGCGGGTTCTGGTGCAATTTCCGCTTTGGCCATGACAGGCGGCGGAGGAACGATTTGTGGAAGTGGTGCAGCTACTGCTTCCACTGGAGCTACAGGTTCGTCGTCGAATCCAAACTCTGCTGCTAGCAAATCATCTACTGAGGCTTGTGATGCTATAGCAAATACTCCATATCTATCTGCATCGCTTTCATCTGACTGGGTTTCATGAGTTTGTGGCACAACCTTATTGGGAAAGTCATACTTAACCTGATTCTTCGCAGCTGCGACTACCACAGGAGGGGGAGGGGGAACCACTTGTGAAACAACTTCTTCACTTACAACCTGAGGAATGGGAGCTACAGGTGCAGGTGGTTCCGGCATCACACTTACAGGCGGCGGTGGAATATCACTGGCTGTTAAATTTGGTGCGGGAGTGGCAGCCGGAGGCGGTGGCATGACAGGCGGTGGTGGGCTTGGAGGAATCACACTCATTGGAGTGGATTTTCCGTTTAAGGCGCCATTACCATTTGAAGTCGTTGAGATAACTCTGTCTAAATCTTTTTGCAATGCGGCCAATTGGTCAAGTGCATGGTTTGCCGGTCTGTTGGCTACTGGGGCATTGGGCGCGGGGGTAGGGGCTGCACCTCCAGGCATGTTGCCGAGAGCTTGCTCCAAAAGTGATTCAATATCTAGTTGGCTCGCGGCATCTCCGTCAGAAAAGCCGCCCGAACCATTTGGTTGTGCTTCCACATCTTCTATTGTAGAACGTTCACAGAGCCCGTGCACGGGCGCGCGGAGCGTGAGGATTTAAAATAGTAATGCCACGGAAGGTCATTTATGAATCCCCATGATATTCGGTGTATTGATGAGGGACCATACCCTAATAGGGCTATTTGGTGGGCTTTTGAGTTGTAACCCTTATTTCGATCAAAGTCGTAGGCAGGAAAATCCACGCTAAGTGAGCACAAAAGCGAATCTCGTGTTACTTTTGCCAAAATTGATGCTGAAGCTATAGAAAAGGATAGTTGATCGCCCTTTACAATGGGTTTTTCGCATTCTAGGCCTAAAAGTGGTCTATTTCCATCGGTTAATAGAGTCTCCGGAATTACCTTTAGTTTTTCCATTGCTCGGTGGCCGGCAAGCGAAATTGCCTTCGTCATTCCAAACTCATCGCACTCTTGAGGGCTGGCAAAGCCCACACCGTAATCAACAAGCCAAGTTAAGAGCCACTTGGCCACGATTTCCCTCTTTTTAGGAGTAAGTAGTTTCGAATCATTTACTAAACTAAACGGCTCCTGTAAAAGCTCCTCCTCTTTTATTCTTGGAGGAACTACTACTCCGACTGCCACGGGCCCGGCATATGCGCCCCTCCCTACTTCATCAATTCCCCCAATGTGTTCGATACCTCGCTCACAGTAAAGCTTTTCAAAATGAATCGGAGCCGATTCGCGTTTGGCCATATTAAAGAAACTACTCGAGGATCTTGTATTTAATAATTAAATTCAAGAATTGACACATGAGTATGCAAAATAGCGCTACTTTAAAACTGTGAGCGAAACTAACGATGCAAACTTCACTCCGGCTAGGAAACAATTTGAAGTCGGTGACAAAGTTGAAGTGAAAGATCACTTCGAAGGCTCATGGGCTAGGGGGTATGAAGTTACTGAAGTTGATTTGAGTTCAGGTAACTTAACAGTTGCAAGGTCTAGTGACCACTCGGTACTCCCTAAAAGGTTTTTGCTAGATGAAGTTAGAAAAGAAAAAAGGCGTTCGATGTGGTGGGTCTAGATTCAGGCCATTTCTATAACCGAACTAAATCTATTTTAAATTGTTAATAAATTCTTCAACAGGAATCGCACTCAAAGTAAGTGTCTTTAAAGTTCCCCTAGAGCCAAGAGTCACTGCCACTCGAGCCATAACTCTTTCATCGGGTGCTTCTAATACTGTTGCAAAGTCGTAAGCTCCAAGCAGTGCCCACTGCGCTACTACTTTGACGCCCATAGATTCGACTTCAGAATTAACCTCTAACAGTCTCTCCGGATGATCCCGAAGGCGTGCTGCTCCATCTGGTCCAAGTGTTGAAAGCATAAGAAAAGTTGCCACGTACTTCATCCTAGTATCGATGGGATGACAAAATACGGTAATTGGTTATTTCGGTCAAGTAAATTGAAGTAACTTGGAGAACGGTCAATGTGGATACTATTTTTGACACTGTTTCTGTTGAATCCGGTTTGCGAAGTTTAAAATAGGGTGAAAATTTTCTGAAAATTTCTGGATGGGGCGATCGGTTAGGGAGTAGCCTCGAAATATGACTAGGCACATTTCAGTAGTTCCTCACACCCACTGGGATAGAGAATGGTATTCATCTTTCCAATCATTCAGAATGAGGCTCGTCGACCTCGTTGACGACTTATTGACGCTTATGGAAAGTGATCCCTCGTACGCTAGGTTTTTGTTAGACGGTCAGATGGCAGTAGTCGATGACTACCTGGAAGTTCGCCCAGAAAATGAGCAACGCATAAGGAATTTAGCCGCATCTAAAAGATTGACTATGGGACCTTGGTATATATTGCTAGATGAGTTCTTGGTGTCAGGTGAAACAATTATCCGAGATCTTCAACTGGGCATGCTTAAAGCGACCAACTTTGGAGGAGCAATGCCCGTTGGTTATTTGCCTGACATGTTTGGACACATTGCCCAAATGCCTCAGATATTTGCTCAAGCGGGCTTCAAACATGCGGCAGTCTGGCGAGGTGTCCCATCTATAGTTGGACGGCGAGCATTTGAATGGATGGCCCCCGATGGATCTAGCGTCAGAAGTGAGTACCTGCCACTTGGCTATTCAAACGGTGCGGGCCTTCCCGATGATGCCAAAGCTTTAATAGGCAGAATACAAGGATATCTAGATGAGATCGTTAGTCTGGACAAAGATGGAGAAAGCGTGCTTATCATGAATGGCACTGATCACCAAAAACCGGCACCCTATCTTGGCGCAGTAGTGAGTGAAGCCAATGGCATACAAAGTGATTTCGTCATACGTATCGAGTCTCTTTTGGAAGCTTTGGAGCAAGGTCCCACCGACGGTCTTCCTCTTTTCCAAGGGGAGCTACGTTCTGGCTGGCGGTCCAATCTATTGATGGGGGTGACTTCGAACAGATTGGACGTAAGAGGGAAAGCGGCCTCGGCAGAGACACTTTTGGAGAAGTTTGCAGAACCATTATGTGCTTTAGTCATGGAACCCGAAAAGTGGCCTACTCGGTTTTTGGAAATTGCATGGAAATTGATGATTCAGAATTCAGCACATGACTCTGTGTGCGCCTGTAGCGTTGATGAAGTTGTAGATGCCGTATTAGTTCGCTATCAAGAAGCTGCCAAAATCGCCGAAGGTTTGATTGAACGGGCCAAAGCCAAAGCTAGCAAAGACTTGGTCGGCGATGTTCCGGTATTTATTAATACCTCTAATAGGCGAAGGACGGGACTGGTTGAATTTACTATCGATGGGAAAGATGCTCCGGTTGGGACCCAAATTATCTTGAGAAGCGGAGGAGGCGGTTTTGGTGGAGCGGCGATTAGCCTAACGGTCAAAGAAGTTAGCGCAATTTTGGGCCAGCTGAACGGTCAAGCACTCGATGATCACACTTTTGTCACCGGCATCTCTACATCCGTTGTAGAAGACGACATCAATGTCACAATACAAACCGGTCCGAAACTTGATCCCACCTTCTCGGCCGACGATGCCAAACGAGATGTGGCGGCCCTTCTTTTAGCCCATCCAGATGGAATGGTAAATGTATTGCTTGACGTGCCAGATCAGTTAAGACTCATTGCAATGGCTAAGGAAGTTCCTGGTTTTGGATGGAAAAAGTTTGTTCCTAAAGAGCTTGTCCATCCCAGTAAAGTAAATGAAGGCCAAAATGTCCAGATGACAAATGGATTAGTGACTGTGATCTTTGACGGCAGAGACGGTACTTTCTCGTTAAATGGGATCGAAGGTTTCAACCGCCTGGTTGATATGGGTGACCACGGTGACACATACAACTACTCGCCACCGGACAACGATGTAGTAGTCGACACACCATCATCTGCCACAATTTCAGTGATTGAAAACGGGCCCGTAAGGAGTCAAGTAGAAGTTACTCGCTCCTACCTGATCCCCCAAAAAATTGACGGAACCCTAAGAAGCCGAGTTGGGGAAGTCGATTTGGTCGTAGTTTCACGGATTGAGTTACGAGCTGAGGAAGATATGGTTCGGGTTACTACCTCTTTCACCAATACCGCCAGAGATCACCGTCTAAGGGTTCATTTCCCACTTGGTGTGCCTACTGATCATTCTCTGGCCGAAAGCGCTTTTGCAGCCGTTGAGAGGCCTCTCGTGGCCGAAGGGGGCCTCACAGAGAAGCCATTGCCCACGCATCCGGCACTTAGATTCCACAAAGCTGGAAATATCACGGTTTTGCACGATCGAGTTTTAGAGTATGAACTTGTAGACATCCGAGAGGAAGATGGCATAGCTAAAGCACGTGAAGTTGCAGTCACTTTGCTTAGGGCAACTGGAGTACTAAGCCAGATTACGATGACAAATAGGCCTTTGGCAGCTGGGCCTCCGCTTCCAGCTGAAGGAGCTGAGATGCTAAAGCACGTAAGCGTCAGCTATGCCGTATCCCTTAGTAATCGAGATCCATACGACCTTGCCGAGGACTTTAATGTGCCACTATTAGCACTTGATGCAAAAAAAGATTCAGAAATCAAAAATAATGGTCCAGATAGCGGACGTTGGTTAGAAGTGAATGGTGCCAGGGTTTCTTCACTTAGACAAGTAGCGGGTCTAATTGAAATTCGAGTGTTTAATCCAACCGCTGAGACAACCAAAGTTGAGGTTCCATCCAGAACAGGATGGTTGGTGGATCTAACTGGTCGGGATGTCTCCTCTTTCGAGGGAAACTTCGATCTCGCTCCCTTCAGATTCGCCACCGTGCGCCTGAACCGCTGAAGTTAATAGTCTCTGTCCATGATCTTTTAGTTCTTCAAGGTCTCGAATAACTTCAGATAACTTCCTCCACCTAACACCTAAACGCCTGTTGGCGTCGTCTTGATCGCTTCCTGCACGAGACATTGACCAAAGTTCGGTTCTTCCGATGTCTTTGAGAACTCGTGGTCTAAGTGGGCGAAATGTGAACCTCGGGTCTTCAAAAAGTGCACTGTGGAACTCTCCGGAAACTAATACCGATCCTGGGTTAGCAATATTGACGATTCGGCTGGCTCTATTTACCACGCTTCCGTAGTAATCTCCGTCCCAAAGCAGAACAGGCCCATAGGATAGGCCCACACGAACATCTGACAAAAGGTCGTCGTCTGCATAAGCCTCAGCTAAGTCAAGAGCAATCGATGCCGCACTAGACATATCTTCGGCTACAAACATGGCCTCGTCACCAATCATCTTTACAACTCTTCCTCCACCTTCAACAATCGTGTTATGAGCTACAGATTCGAACCGTGCGACTATTTGTGCCAATGCAGTTTCATCCAACTGTTGTGCAAGATAAGTAAATCCCACCATGTCGGCAAACCCCACGGCCAAATTTGTCGGACCCTGTTCGTCGGTTTCCTGCCGATATGTCCATGCTCTTCTAGCAGCGGCTTGTAAATGGCGGCGCCAGGCATACTCCATCACCCGAGCAAGTTTCGGGAGCAGAAGCACCATTGCTACGGCCAAAAGTTCTGCAGAATCAACAGAGTCATCTTTTGCAACCAGAACTTGGCTCATGGTGACTTGAGCTTCTGCAATTCTGGCCACGCTTGATCCGATTACCCGCGCAAGCTGAATTGCACGTTCCTCGTCGGCAATTCCGAGACGGATTAGCTCCTGCATCATCTCGATGGCTTCTGCATCAAAATCAGTGAACACTCTTTCTGTGGATTCAACCTCTGTAAAGCCAAGTGCGCGCCAGAATCTCCTTGCGGTGCCTCTGTCGAGTCCAGTTCTCTCTAGAAGCTCTTCCTCAGTCATCTGTGGACTTTGGCCAATCATCATATGATCAATAATCAAAAGATCCAACTGGTTATCTTCAATCGCCTTTTCGATTTCGGACTCGGCTACACCTATAGAGAGCAATAACTCCTTAACGTGCAAAAGTGCGGGCTTATCGCCTCGAATCATTCTCATATCTACCGGAATTGTGTTATCCACCACCTCTTAAGCCTACATTGAACGGAACTATTCCCTTTAGTCCTACAATCTTTTTGTGAGAGAAAAAGGTTGTATTTAGTGTTTCGCCAGGATTTCTCAAATGTTCAAAGTGATATCAAAACTGAAGCTGATCATCTATTTTTAGTTCCAGTCAAATCCCTCAAAACCGCTAAATCAAGATTAGCCGAGGAGTTAGACGACCAGTCTCGCAGAAACTTGGTCTTAGAAATGGCCACTGAAGTGCTCAAATGTCTTCCAAAGGAGCAGGTTGCTCTAGTTTGCAATGACGTCGAGTTAAGAGATTGGTCACGTGATCAAGGCTACCCAGCTATTTTGGTGGATGCCAATAACTTAAACTCCACACTGTACGGTGCCAGCTATTTTCTTGAAAATCTGGGCTATTTGTCCTTGACCGTTGTCCACGCAGATCTTCCAATTATCACCCAAGATGCCCAAAGTCCTGACTGGCTAGTTTGTGAACTAGACCCAGGGAACCCTCTTTCCCGAGAAAAAATCAGCAGGGCGGATTTTCTGAATGATTATGTCTGCTTGGTTCCCGATCGCTTTGAAGATGGGACAACCGTGTTGCAGTTTCCCCTAAATAGAGGCTTCAAGTTCCACTATGGCCCCAGATCATTTTCAAAACATCTGGCAGAGGCAAAATCTCTGAAACTAGAAACATTCGTAGTTAGGGGAACCCCTTGGTCGAGTGACCTTGACCTCCCAAAAGATTTAGATGAGTTTGAAATGAGAAAACACTCCTAATGGCTGATATTGAAATAAGTAGAAACTTGCCAATTCCAAAGTCTGCTCTTGCAATTGGGGCGCACCCAGATGACATTGAATTTAACGTAGGCGGAACTTTTGCCAAGTGGAGTGAGGGCAGAACGAGGCTTGCTCACGTCATTTGCACAGACGGGTCAAAAGGCACTTGGGACAAAAGCGCGGATTCCTCCGAACTTATTAGCGCGAGGGCTAACGAAGCGAAAAGAGCAGCACTAATGCTGGGCGCTAGTGAAGTCATGTTTTTAGGTCAAATTGATGGGGAGTTGGAAGAAACGAAGGATGGTCTTGGCCAGATCGTGAAGTGGATTAGGGAGTTTAAACCACAAGTTGTAGTGGCTCACGACCCCTGGAAGCGCTACAGATTACATCCAGACCACAGAAAAGCGGGTTTCCTTGCATTAAATGCTGTAGTTGGTGCTCGGGATCCGCTGTTCTTCCCTGAGCTGAATTTGGAGCCATATAGGCCAGAGAAAATAATGCTTTATGAGGCAGATTTAGTCGATCATGTAGAAGAAATTGGAGATTGGCTTGACACTAAAGTGCAATCTCTGCTTGAGCACAAAAGCCAACTCAAGTCAACAATGGACATTACCGATGCAAATGACCAAGAGCAAGTTCTTAGATTCAAGAACTGGGTGACATCGGTCGCTCAAAATGAGGCTTACAAGTATCTCGGAGACAAATTTAGTTTTGTCGAGTCCTTTAAAATTATGGACCTTTAAAGGCTAAAAGAACTAGAACTAACCAAAACTTGGTCAGTTCTAGTTCTAAAAAACCTAACTATTTCTTTTTGGCAGCTTTCT
>JABEUL010000176.1 GCA_013044465.1 Acidimicrobiales bacterium | reverse complement strand
CCATATCTCAGAGCTAATGATTTGTCTAAAGTGACAAATTCCACAGAGCCATAAGTAACTGCACATGCCACTTGAAGAGCATCCTCAAAATCATCGCCTTGGCAATTGGTTATGGCCCACCGCACCTGAGTATCACCTAGATCCGTAAATTTCAATAGAGCCAAATTTCGCATTAGAGACTCTAACGGGAAACCTTCTTTCTCGCCAAAATATACGTAAAGATGTGCCGTTAACGGAGAGACAACTGATTCTCGTAGTGCGTACCTAGCTGCTGCCTTCGCTTTCGGTCTTCCGGGCAGCAAGACTTCTAGCAAAACATTTGTGTCTAAAAATGTACTCAATCGCTGGATGGGTCCTGATATTTGACGTCGCTGTCAAGCATTTCATGATAAAGCACTTTGACATTCTCGTTTGGGTCAAAGGACGACTGGTGCTTTGATTTACTGAGTTTAATAGATTCGTTAATAAATTGCTTCATTGCCTCTTGGCTACCTTGGACAATTGAGCTAGCAAGGTATTCCGGCTGAAGGATGAAGGCCGGTTTTGAGCGATAGGTTACTCTTATTACTTCACCACTCCTTACCCTAATTACGATTTGGTCAAGGTTTTCTCGCAACTCTCTAGCCGTAATTGTCTTCATAGTTAAAGTTTAACATTAACATCAAGTCTTAATGTTAACTTGCGATTTCTGGCTTGACCTGATAGTCAGTGGCCAAGTACATGGGACCACTTTGGGTATTTCCCGCCATATGAAAGGGACCACCCTTCCGCCACATAAAAGGGTGACAATGCTCACGCAACTCCCCCCAGACCTGCTCGCTGAAATTTCCCATACTCGTGATGACCCAAACTGTAGCCTCGTCGGCGCAGGCGGCTCTAAGAATGCACTCGTGAGAACCGAGCGCTGTGAGTTCTCGACCTGCCCTCGTGAGAATCGCGATGACAGCGTCCCTGGCGGCTCAGCTTGGTGGCGAAGCAGGTGTTCAATCGCCACGGCATCACACTCCACCTGGTTGGGGTGTCATGTACTTGGCCGCTAACATTCGGCATTGGGCGGGACAGGAACAGTCACCGACGGTCCTCCCGAGGCTTGCGGCGATGGAGGGATTCGCCGCAAAATTAACGTAACTGATCAAGTGGCTTATTTTACGATAAGTACTCCGTGCATGAAAGTGTGAAAAGTGCATGAGTAAGCGTATGTTCCGGCTTTACTCGGTGCTTTAAATGACGTACTTGATCCAGCAGGAATAGCACCCGTATCAAAAGTTTGATCTTTGGCCGTGACTGTATGTGCCATTTGATCGTGGTTTTGCACATTAACCGTTTCACCTGGACTGACGGTCAAAGGTGAAGGAGAAAATGCGTAGTTTTGGATAGTAATCGTGGAGCTTGAAGTTTGGTTTGAAGCCTGATTTGTATTGTGGCCTGAAGTAGTTGGTTGACTAGGCGGAGCGGCTGGTGACGAGCAACTTACTAGGGAAAACGGCACAATAGCCAAAAATACCCATACTGCAAATGGATTTTGAGTTTTACGAGGTTGGTTTTTATTGAATTTGAAAAATAATCTAAATTTTGTACATTTTTTCAAACGGATCCATCTCTCGCATTAATTGCTATCTAACTGCATATTACAAGAACCGTTTAACCATTGTTGCAAAACTTTCTGAAATTATACGAAAGTAATATTTGGACTCGGATTATCCCGTTTTATGGATGCAGGAATCACCTATCGGTTGCCAAAAAAATCCAGGTTGCCAATTAGTCTGGCTAGGTTTAGATACTAAGTTCAAAGTTCATGTTAAAAAGTCAATTTAAGTGACTTCAGCTTAAGTAACTTTTGGCCGTCAAGGAGGAGTTTGATTTTTCGCCTAAAGGAGCTCTCCCGATTCAGCGGACCCGTTTTACATGGGATTATGCAGATTTTGTCAAAAAGTCCGGCAATACGATCTATTATCGCCAGTTGTGACAATTCGCGGATTACGAGCACTTAGAGGGGCGACATCTCTAGATCAGGATACCTCTGATGAGATGGATTTAAAGATTCAGGAACTATTCGGTGAGATGGTCAATGCAAATAATCTCTCACCCGATGACATTGTTTCAGTAATAATTACGGCAACTTCAGATATCCACTCTAAGTTCCCAGCAGGGTCATTGAGGAAATTGGGGCTTGATGATGTTGCCCTCTTGGGAGCACAGGAAATCGATGTAATCGGCGCTCCCGGCCTTACCCTTCGAATTTTGGTGCATTTTGAATCAGATTTGGAGAGATCCAAAATCAAGCATATTTATCTTCACGGTGCCAAAGTTTTGAGAGCAGATATAACAGCCAAAAACAGTGGACAAAAGTGACTGATTTTGTGGCAGTAAAGCTAAATAAGTAATAATTGTTGAGAAATGGTCGATAAATTTGTTCATAGTGACCTAAGAGCCACGGTAGTCGGATTAGGACTAATTGGCGGCTCAATTGCCTGGGCGTTAAAAGAAGCTGGGGCCTTTGTTTCGGGTCGTGATATTGAATTCAGTGTTGAAAACGAGGCTCTTAGTCGCAAGTTAATCGATCAAGTTGGATCAGATGAAAAGGCAGATATTGTTTTCATTTGCACTCCCCTTGAAGCCACTGTCAAAGAGATCGAGAAAGAACTCTTAATAATTGGCACAAAGTGCGTGGTTAGCGATGTTTCAGGGGTCAAACAGAGCATTGTAGAGGCAATTTCGGACCCGCGGTTTATTGGTGGGCACCCAATGGCAGGATCTGAGCAAAATACTTTGATGGGGGCTAGCCCTCAATTATTTAATGCAGCAACTTGGGTATTAACCCCCACGGATAAAACCGATCCACAAAGTTATTCATTTTTGCAAGGAATTGTTTCTAATGTATTCCAAGCAGTTGCCGTCGCACTTCCGTCAAAAGACCACGATGAATTTGTTGCAGTAGTTTCCCATGTGCCCCACCTTACTGCTGCTACTTTGATGACACTTGCCTCCAAAGCTAGTGACGACCATGACTGGCTCTTTAAGCTAGCTGCTGGGGGATTTAGGGACATGACTCGAGTAGCGGCTGGATCACCCTATATTTGGCCAGATGTTTGCATTGACAATAAAGAAGCAATTTCAAAAGTTATAAATCAATTGGTAATTGAACTTCAAGAATTGAGCTCACTTATCGATTCCGGGGACAAGGAATTGATCTTGGCAAAGCTGCAAAAGGCTCAGTTTGCCAGGCAAGCTCTGCCTATTAGAGCAACAAGACCAGAGGAACTTTGCGAGATCAGAATCAGAATTAGTGATGCTCCAGGTGAGCTTGTCAAGGTTCTAGATGTGGCTAGAGTGAGGGGAATAAATATCTTCGACGTTGAAATTGCCCACTCGGTAGATGGAAGTCAAGGAATACTGGTTTTGATTGTGGCAAATATTGATCGTGAATTGCTATGTTCTGGTTTCCTTGAAGCAGGCTACGGTGTTTCAGCCCATAAGCTTGGTTAAGCATGAGTGTTATTAAAATCGCCCCAGCAAAGTCATTAAAGGGTCAAGTTGTCGTCCCTGGGGATAAATCTATTTCCCACCGAGCGCTTTTAATCGGATCTATGGCCAAGGGTGTGTCTAGATTTTCGGGTTTGAACCATGGTGAAGATGTGGCGGCAACCGCTCAATTTGTGTCTGACTTGGGTTGTGAAACTGATCTTTTGGGATCGTGGGGTTCTAAAGAGTTTCACGTAAAAGGTGGAATGGATTCTTACAGATCAATTGGCCGTCCTGTCTGGGCTGGAAATTCGGGAACTTTGGTTCGCCTGGGAGCAGGTTTGGTGGCAGGGTGTAATTTCACGACTGTTTTTGAAGGTGATGAATCACTTTCAAATCGCCCAATGGAAAGAATCATGGAGCCCTTGAGGGCTATGGGAGCTGAGATCACCGGAGTTGGAGACAGATGTACCCTTCCTCTATCAATCCATGGACCAACTTCTGAGAGTAAAGAATTAGTTGGAATTACTTGGGTGACGCCTGTTGCATCTGCTCAAGTTAAATCATCAATACTGCTGGCAGGCCTCAGGGCTAACGGGGTTACTACCGTAAAAGAGCCGATTGCTACGAGAAGGCACACCGAGGAGATTCTCGCACTTGCCGGAATTCCAGTTGAAGAGTACTTTGAGGATGGTTATAACACTGTATCGATTCAACGAGCTTCCTATCTGGATCCAATCGATCTTCATGTGCCCGGAGATCCTTCACAAGCCGCTTTTTGGGTGGTTGGAGCTACTCTTTTGGAAGGCTCTGAACTGGTTATCCCTAATATTTATTGTGGGGTTGCAAGAGATGGATTCTTAAAAGTGCTTACTTTAATGGGGGCAAATATAGAAAAGGAAGAAGTGAAATCCGATGTTGGACCTACAACACTTAATCTTGTAGTTCGGTCAGTAAGCGAACTTTCTAGTATTGAAATCCAGAAGGACGATATTGCAGGTTTGATCGATGAAATTCCAATACTGGCAGTTGCCGCTGGGGTAGCAAATGGAGTCAGCAGGTTCTGTGGACTTAGCGAACTTAGGGTCAAAGAAACGGATAGACTAGCTGGGATAGTTTCGCTGCTAGAGAGTTTTGGCGTAGAAGCTGCAGTTGAAGGCGACGATTTGGTCATAGAGGGTCTTGGCACAAAGTTTCAAAAGCCAGGCAGGGTAGAGACAAATGGAGATCATCGTATGGCCATGGCCGGGGCAATTGGGGCTTTAAGTGTTGAGGGAGTGGGATCTGAAGTTGAAACTACAATTAATGGCTGGGAGTCAGTAGCTACCAGTTATCCAGGATTCTCCGAAGATATTGAAGTTTTAACTACTTCCAACTCGATCACCTCATAGAAATAAATTATTAACAATGAACTCGGCAGTTTCTACTAAAAAGTTAAGAGTCTTAGCAATTGATGGACCGGCAGGAGCTGGGAAGTCAACAATTTCGAAGCTAGTTGCCAAAAGACTTGGATTGTTTTATTTAGACACTGGAGCGATGTATAGAGGATTTGCATACAAGGTTCTTCTTAACAATATAGATCCAAGTGATGAATTAGAAGTTAAAAAATTAATTTCGACTACAACAATCTACTATGACAAAGGCGTCACAGTAGATGGTAATGACGTGACTAGAGAAATCCGCACTGAAGCAGTAACAAATGCGAGCTCTATAGTAAGTTCCGTTAAAGAAGTACGCGAATTCCTAGTGGCGCTTCAGCGAAGTTGCGCAATTTCACATGATGGAAGTGTGGTTGAAGGCCGAGATATGGGCAGCGTTGTTTTCACAGATGCACAGCTAAAGATATTTCTAACTGCAAGCGTGGAAGAAAGAGCTAAAAGGCGTGCTATTGAATTAGGCGATGCGGACGTGGCCAAAATTTATCAGGAGATCTCAAAGCGGGACAAAAGAGACTCAACAAGGGATACCTCTCCTTTGGTCATTCCAAGAGGTGCTTTTCTTATTGATACAACTGGGAGAGATATCGAGAGCATTGTGGATGAAATATCTAGAATGTGGCATGACGCTGACACGGAAAGTAAGGAAATATGATCTCAATAGAGGCAGAGCCTATAAATACAAGGCCTAAAATATATCGACGGACAAGAAAAATCATCAGAAAACTTGCCGTGAGCGTTTCTCGCAAAATGTGGAAACTTGAAATCACCGGAAAAGAAAATGTGCCCACCAATGGACCGTTTTTAATAGCACCTGTACATAGGTCCAATGTCGATTTCTTGTTGGCTGCACTCATTACTGACATAAATGCCAATTTCATGGCCAAGGATTCACTTTGGAAGATCAAACCCTTAGGCAGATTCATGGAGCACATGGGTGCGTTTCCCGTTTCAAGAGGAAAGCCTGATCGACATTCACTTAAAATTGGCCAGCAGGTATTAGATGAAGGTGGAGTATTGGTGCTTTT
>JABEUL010000175.1 GCA_013044465.1 Acidimicrobiales bacterium | reverse complement strand
TTAGGTAGTCTAAGAACTCTTTCCGCAACAATATTTTTCATTACTTCGTCTGTTCCACCGGCAACTCGCATGCCAGGCACTCCTAGAATAAATGTTGACCATCCATATGTACCCCATTGATTGGTATCTGCAATAATTCTCATCCCTAAAACCGAACTCACATAGTCGCAGATTCTCCGCATATTTTCAGTCAGTGATAACTTGGCTATTGACATCTCAGGTCCGGGCAGTTGACCTTTGGCAATCTTTGCCATCGCTCTTTGGTTGGTGTATTGGGCAACCCTTGCGTTCATATAAATATCAACCAGTTTTTGGCGAACCAGTGGATCGTCTGGATTTCCTACGTGTTTCACCAATTCCATCAATCTCTGTGACATCGAACCGGCGCCAACTCCTCCCCCTCCTCCGCCAATAGCTGCTCTCTCGTTCATTAATGTAGTTAACGCTACCGTCCATCCCTCATCTACGTCTCCTAACCGATGATCATCTGGGACTCTCACATCTGTAAAGAACACCTCATTAAATGAAGCTCCTCCCGTCATCTGCCGGAGTGGTCGCACGCTAACTCCGGGCGCTTTCATGTCAACAATAAATGCCGTCAGTCCTCGATGCTTTGGAGCTTCCAAATTAGTTCGACATAAGATCTCGCCAATTTGAGAGTAATGGGCACCTGAAGTCCATACTTTTTGACCATTCAAAACCCACTCATCACCGTCTCTTCTTGCGAATGTGGAAACACTAGCCAAATCGCTCCCTGCGCCTGGTTCGCTAAACAATTGACAGGCAATAATGTCACCTCGATAAAGAGACCTTAAGTATTTTTCTTTTGCAATTTGCGTGCCATGAGCGAGGATTGTCGGAGCCACCATGCCAAGCCCAATCCCCCTGCAGGACTGCGGTGCTGTGTCGTATTGAGCTTCAAGTGCCATATATGATCTTGCAAATGGATCTGAAAGTTCAGCCCCACCAAATTCCTTGGGGCCGGTAATCCATCCAAACCCAGCATCAAACACTTTTTGAGCCCACTCTTTAGCAGCTGTGACCTCGGCCTCTTCTTCTTCATCTGTCTTCTCGGGCAATACTGCCACAACATCAGAGCCCTCACCCCAAACACTTTTTTCAACAACTCGCTTTTTTGCATTTGCCTCTAGAAAAGAAAGGGCATTTTTACTGAATTCTTCGACAGATGTCACCTAATAACCATATACGTTTTCAACCTCACTTCACCAGTTGAACAACCTTAATATCCCAAGCCCTACTAGCCTGGTGGGAAGTGGTTATTCTCAAAGAAGCACAAAGTGCAAAAGATACAAGTCAAAAATCGATAGAAGATCGCAAATCCGGTTGGATAAAGGGTCTCCTGCCGTTTCTAAAACCCCATCGGAAAAGCCTAATTGTCGCGTTTGGCTCAGCTGGTTTAGGAATGATTGTGAATTCTCTCACTCCTTTAATCCAGAGACAGATTGTAAACAATCTCACTTACCGCCATAGCCTCTCGGGATTAGATATTTGGATTGGGCTACTCCTTGGTTCGGGAGTTCTTGCTTTTGGGTTTTCGTATTTGAGGAGATTTGTGGGGGGAAAAGTTTCGCTAGACGTACAGAATGATCTAAGAAATGCAATTTTTTCCCACCTCCAAAGATTGGATTTTGCCGTCCATGATGAGTTGGCTACCGGACAAATTGTCTCAAGAGCGAATTCCGACATTGGAATATTGCAAGGGCTATTGGGTTTCATGCCAATGATGACTTCGAACCTTCTCTCACTTTTGGTGTCTCTTGTAATAATGGCAATTCTCTCCCCGATCCTGACCTTGGTTGCCCTAGTCGCAGTTCCTTTAATGTTTGTAGTTGCCCTCAAGTTACGCACCACTGTATTTCCTGCAACTTGGATGGCCCAGCAGTATCAAGGCGTGCTAGCAGGAGTTGTCGATGATTCAGTTACAGGTGTAAGAGTAGTTAAAGCTTTCGCGGCTGAGGATCGAGAGCTTAAAAGACTTGAGGCTACGGCTTTGGATCTTTATAAAAATCGGGTTCGGGTCGTTAAGGTCACTGCCAAAATGCAGTCAATTTTGCAAGCGATTCCTGCTCTGGCACAAGTGGGAGTATTAGCTCTAGGTGGGTGGCTTGCCTTAAAAGGAAGTATTTCACTCGGAACATTTTTAGCCTTTACCACCTATGTTTTGCAGATGATTGCACCCGTGAGAATGCTGGCAGGACTCATGGCCGTTGGCCAACAAGCTAGAGCCGGGGCGGAGCGGATTTTAGATCTTCTATCCTCAAATCCGGTAGTAAAAGAAAGACTAGATGCAATAGACATTGGCCAAGTAAGGGGTGACGTGGTCTTTGAAAACGTCAATTTTGGCTACCTTTCAAAAGAACCAGTGCTGAAGGATTTTTCACTTCACATCGCACAAGGTGAGACAGTGGCCCTTGTGGGAACATCTGGTTCTGGAAAGTCAACTATTTCACTTCTTTTGCCCCGTTTTTACGACATCCAAAGTGGAAAGATAACGATCGATGGGGCCGATATTCGGGATTTGAAGCTCAACTCGCTTAGAGATCAGATAGGGATAGTTTTTGAAGATAGCTTTTTGTTTTCAGATACTATCTCTTCAAATATTTCCTATGGCAAAGAAAATGCAACAACGGGCGAGATTATCCAAGCAGCCAAGGCAGCTGAGGCACACGGTTTCATAGAAAAACTTCCCGAAGGCTATGACACAATTGTCGGCGAGCGAGGTTTGACCCTTTCTGGCGGCCAAAGACAGCGAGTAGCATTGGCAAGAGCACTGATAAGCAATCCTAAGATTTTGATTTTAGATGACGCAACTAGTGCAATTGACGCCGCTACAGAAGAAGAGATTCATAGCACTCTTCGCAAAATCATGAGCGGGCGAACAACTCTTTTAATTGCTCACCGCAAGTCTACAATTCACCTGGCTGACAGAATAGTTGTAATCGATAAGGGACAAGTATGCGCTGAAGGTACTTTGGATGATTTGCTTGACAATTCCATACTTTTTCGTGAGTTAATGGAGGGGAGTGACGACATTAACTTCGATGAAGACGAGGAAAGTCTGAGCCAATTCGACAGCTCAAAGTTTTTAAATGGTGATAGCGAGACAACTGCAAGAGAAGAAAACTTCACTCCCTCACTCTGGCAAGAAATTGAGTCCGATGACTTTATGGCCCAGATTAATCGTGCAAGCCAGAGTGGAAAGTCCAACACAGCACCAGGACTTGGAATGGGATTAGGAGGA
>JABEUL010000002.1 GCA_013044465.1 Acidimicrobiales bacterium | reverse complement strand
TTCCCCAATGCCAATTAGTTTGATTGGAATACCTAGTGATTCACTAATTGCAATGGCAATTCCGCCCTTTGCCGTTCCATCTAATTTAGTTAGTACTACCCCAGTGAGATCAGTCGCCTCTTTGAATTCACTAGCTTGAATTAAGCCATTTTGCCCTGTCGTGGCATCTAATACCAGCAAAACTTCACAAAGATGACCTGGTTCTTTGCTCGCGACTCTTCTGACCTTTTTAAGCTCTTCCATCAAATTGGCTTTAGTGTGCAATCTACCTGCTGTGTCGGCTAGAACTAAATCGTAGTTTCTAGCTGCAGCCTTTTCGATAGCATCAAAAATTACCGACGATGGATCAGCTCCTTCGCTTCCTTTTGTGATATCTGCCCCACTTCTCTCTGCCCAATGCTCAAGTTGTTCTGATGCGGCGGCTCTGAATGTATCTCCTGCAGCAAGTAGGACTTTTTTCCCGGCTTTAACTTCTCTTGCCGCCAATTTTCCTATGGTCGTGGTCTTGCCCACGCCGTTAACACCAACAAAGAGCCAAACTGTCGGTCCACCTTTTCCAAAACTTAGGTCGGTGGATACGTCATTTACTTCCAATCTTCTAACAAGTTCTGTTTTAAGAGCGGCGATTAGCTCATTTGGCTCTTTAATTTTCTGTTGTTTTACAACAATCTTGAGATTTTCAAGAATAGCATTTGTGGCCATTAGGCCTACGTCGGCTAGAACTAATGCCTCTTCAAGGTCATCCCAACTTTGGTTCAGTATTGTTCCTCGTCCCAAAACACTAGGAAGGTATCCTCCAAAAAGTCCTTTGGCCTTTGAGAGTCGATCTTCTAGTTTCGGAGGAGTCCAATCTAGTGCAGAAATCTCTTCTTCTGCAATGGGTTCCAATTCAGCATCTTCAACAACTGCAGTTGAGGTCTTTGTTTGGCGAAGTGGTTCCTGTATTGGCTGGTCTTGAAGTTCTTGAGACTTAGTTGATCGCCTGGATTGACTAAGAAGGAAAGAACCGCCCAAAACGGCCAGGATTACTATGGCCAGGATTATGACTATCAAGATTATTAACACAGCTATAGCCTAGGATGCTTTGGGAGTGCGATCGCCCAACTTTTCACAGACTACTTTTGTCGCTCCGCCGGCCTGCATCGATACGCCATAAAGTGCATCAGCGCTTTCCATAGTTCGCTTTTGGTGACTAACCACTATTAACTGGGCAGAACTACGAAATTCATTCAGCAAATTGAGAAATCTTGAAAGATTGGTATCATCTAGTGCTGCTTCAACTTCGTCCATAAGATAAAACGGAGATGGTCGAGACCTAAATACGGCAAACAAGAAGGCCATTGCCACTAAAGTTCGCTCCCCACCTGAGAGAAGGGAAAGTTTCCTAATTGTCCTCCCGGCTGGTCTAGCTTCGATTTCAATTCCGGTTTCAAGTAGATGATCGGGGTCGGTCAGGGCAAGCGACCCCGATCCTCCCGGAAATAAAACCTCAACTAATTCTGAAAAGTGCCCGGCTACATCACGGTATGCTGCTTCGAATGAGTGCGCAATCTCTTCATCAATTGATCTAATAACTCCATGGAGTTCCCTTCTGGCACTCCTGACATCTTCAAGCTGTTCGGCCAAAAATGTCTGTCTTTCCAATAAAGTCTCTAGTTCCTCAGAAGCTAATGCGTTCACTGGGCCCATTAGACGAAGCTCTCGTTCTAAAAACTTTACCCTCTCTTCTGGCTTTGTTCCTGGAGGAAGGGGTGGGCAGGGCGTTTCAATAGCTGTATTTGGATCTTCTCCAAGTTCTGAGTCAATGAGATCAATTACATGCGTTTCTTTTAAGTGAAATTCGGCAAGGGAGATCTCCACTCTTTGGAGCTGCTCTCTGACATGTTGGAGCTGTTCTTCTGCGAGCTTTTTGCTCGAGCGTAGATTTTCCAGTTCCATAGCCGCATTTGAAAGTCGCTCCCTACCCTTGCTCACTATAGTTTCTGCCATTTTAGTTTCTGCACTTATCCGGTCTCGAATTGATCCAACCATGACAGCCAATGATGCAAGTCCCTGTGCATCTCTCTCAAGTGCTACTCTTCTGCTTTTTAGCGCATCTCGCTCTTTAGATCTTGCCTGTAAGCCTTCTTCAACTTCTAATAGGCGTCCTGTTAAATGTTTTTTACGCTCCCCTAATTCAACAGAGCGCAAACCGAATTCACGGCTAAGATCTTCGAATCTATATCGTGCGGATGATAGTTCTGCCTCTAATTCATTGCGCTTTGTAACTTCGTCTTGAAATTGCCCAACGAGAATTTCAAGGTCAGATACTGATTGTTCCTTTACCGCAAGCTCAACTTTCAGATTTGCTACTTCCAAAGTGACTGTGTCCAGTTGAAGTGAAATAAGATTGATCTCTTCAATAATTTCAGAATGAGAAAACTCTCGGCTTGAAATTACATCAACCAAGGCGGTTTTTTTGCTCTTGGCAAGATTAAGCGATTCCTCAATTTCTCGCCTCGTGGTGTTGAGGCTAGCAATATTTTCCAAGTCTTGCTCAAGTAGGTGATTTGTCTCGATTAACTTTTGACTTTTGGATTCTAAATCATCTTGCATTAAATCAAGTGCGTTTTGTGTGGTTGATCTTGCCGATTCATTGGATTCAGAAAATTCACTTGTAAGTGGACCGAGTTTAAATCCCGTTGGAGAGTAGCAGTCGCCCTTACGATTGACAAAAGTACATTCAGGATAGTTACTCGCCATACTCTCAATTTGAATTGAGTTAAGTTCATTGGGAATTACATAGACGCTCTCCAATACTCTATCTATTACAGATTTAACCTCATAATCCTTGCTATTAACATGATTCGACAGAGGCTCTAGCTCAGAGTCAATTAATTTTTCTTTATGGCGAGTAATTTCAATGGCAGGTAATACTAATGATCTGTACCCAGCACTTTTAGCTCTCTCCAACGTATTTAGAGCTGCCTGGATGCCAGACGTGGTAATTCCGCTCAAAAGATTTGCGGCCACTGCTTGCCAAGCAAAGTCAAAGCCCTCTTCGATTTCTAACGATTCGATTAAAAGACCTTTGACTCCACTAAGTTCTCTTAGTTGAGATATACCAGTATCGGTACGCATATCTTCCAAGGAACGTTCCATGATCGAAATATGAGCTTCTAGCTTATGAACTTGGGCTTCAATACGAGAAATCTCAACTCTTAATCTCTGAACATTAACTTCCCTTTTGTCAATTTCTGAAACCGTTTTTGAAAGACTTATGTCAAATGCCGCTACTCGCTGTTCAATATCTTGTATTTCCTGTTTTGATCTATCAATATCTAGTGCTACTTCGTGAGATCGACCCGACAAAAAATCATGCCTAAGGGAAAGTTCCTCTTGGCGGGCCTGGGTTCTCTCTAGGGAAATCTTTGTTGCGACTAACTCGCTTCGGGTTTCTATTAGCTCAGGAGTCGGATCACTTAAAGCTTCATCATGATGACCACTAATTTCTCTGTTGCATTTTTCCTCAATCTCTTGTTTCCAAGCTCTAAGTCGATCGAGTTCTATCCTCATGGGTTCAAGAGCGATCTCAGCCTCTTCTAAAGTTGCGATTTCGTGGTGTAAACGAAGTGACTCGGATTCGAGGGATGCTACTAAATCGTGGTCACTTCCAGCACTTAGTTGGGATGATATTAGACGACGTCTTTCAGAGATGAGCGAACTAATGCCATCAGCTCTAACAAGTAGCGAGGAGAGACTGGAAAGCTTGTTGGAGGCATCTTCATCATTTCTAGATGAAAGCTCGTTCTCCATGTTGATTGAGGCCACATCCAGCTGAGATAACCGGTCTAAAAGAGTAATTTCCGACTCTGCAAGCTGCACTTTTCTTAGCCCATCTCGATCCATGCGCTCTCTGATCGAAACAAGGTCCTGGCCGCTTAAAAAAAGGCGCAGTAAAGCTAGTTCCCTAGTGTATTCAGAGTGTTTTCTTGCAGCTCCCGCCTGTTTTTCAAGCGGAGTAATTTGCCGTCTAACTTCTCTGACGAGATCCTGGAGTCGATCCAGATTTACCTGCGTGCCTTCTAGGCGCCGCTCGGCTTTTTCCCTGCGTCTTCGATATTTTAAGACTCCGGCAGCCTCTTCAATAACAAGCCGCCTTTCCTCAGGTCTGGCATTTAAAATTGAATCAATCTGTCCTTGTCCAACAATGACATGCTGGCTTCTTCCTACTCCCGAGTCACTTAACAGCTCTTGAATATCCAAAAGCCTGCATGGAGCACCATTTATTGCATACTCACTTTCCCCGCTACGCCAAAGAGTTCTAGTTATAGTTACCTCGGTGAAATCGATAGGAAGCTGCCTATTTGAATTATCAATAGTCAAGACAACTTCAGCCCGCCCTAGTGGAGCTCTAGTTGCATTACCTGCGAAAATAACGTCCTCCATCTTGGCGGACCTCACCGTTCTTGGGCCTTGAGCTCCTAAAACCCAGGCCACCGCATCTACTACGTTTGACTTCCCAGAGCCATTCGGACCGACCACAACTGTGACTCCAGGCTCGAAATCAATATTTGTAGTATCAGCAAAAGACTTAAATCCTTTTAGAACCAGAGATTTTAAATGCACATTTGAGACGATAGTGCCGCTAGAGACCCAGCGTTGACATTTCGCATGATTCTGTCTTCACTCTTTAGTGACCTGGAGTAAAGCTAGACTAAGACAAACCGGAGTTCCCGGTCAAAATTGCCAGAGAGGACCAAATATGTCTGATGCAAGTAGCGCAAAAGGCGAACTAACCAGAGCTGACGTTTTAAAGACAATCCAGGTACAACTAGGAGAGATCTTAGAGATCGACCCCGATACGGTGCTTGAAGGAGCTTCTTTCACCGATGACCTGGGAGCAGATTCCCTGGCACTAATTGAGCTGGTTGAGGCCCTAGAAGACGCTTTTGGCGAGACTGTGCCTGGATTTCGCATTGATGATGAGGATTTAGAAGACCTCCTAACGGTGCGTGATTCGGTAGATTATATTGCCACCAAGCTTGGAGCAGCCTGAAATAACAGCTTTAGCCACATCGGCCGATACCGTAGCGGCAAGAATTGAGCAGATCTTACTTTCTGGCAACACGCCACTTGCGGGGCGCAAAATCGTCAGAGATGGATTGCTGCGTGTAGCTCTTACGCACTCCTCTTTTAGTGCTGAAAACCCGTCACTTCCTTCAAATGAACGCCTGGAATTTTTAGGTGACTCTGTCATTTCGATAATTGTTGCCAATTACATATATAAAAAATACCCTGAACTTGCTGAAGGTGATCTGGCAAAACTACGGGCAGCAGTTGTGGCAACTTCACTTTTTTCGACAATCAGCGAGAAATTGGCCATCCCAGAGGCACTTTTATTGGGCCAAGGTGAGTTTGAAAAAGGTAGATCGAAGAGTTCAATTTTAGGTGATGCTTTTGAGGCAGTGATAGGTGCCATTTATATCGAAAATGGACTTGAAGTTGCAGAAGTTATCGTTTTAGAACTCTTAGGTGACTTAATCGAAAGAGAGTCGCTTAATCCTGGTGGCTACAACTTTAAGTCAAGATTACAAGAGTATCTAGCTACCAAAGGAATAGATGCGCCACTTTATCGAATTTCCTTTGATTCACCAGACCACGACCGAAATTACTACGCAGAAGTCTGGGTACAAGGAGAACATTTAGGTGGAGGTCAGGGCAAGTCCAAAAAGGCTGCT
>JABEUL010000174.1 GCA_013044465.1 Acidimicrobiales bacterium | reverse complement strand
CTGCCGACTTTGCCAATGCCGCGAATATTGAATTTGACGAATACCGTAATGATTGAAGATCGCAGGAATAGAAGTATATTGAAGCAAATGGTCAGCATCAATCCAATAGTCCGGTTTAGATTTATTTTGTCAACAATGCAAGTTGCCGTTTTTTACAGATCTAGAGCGAATCAGCTTCAAAACGAATGTGCCGCCCTGGAATTTCCAGCTGTCTGCTATCTATTGCCTATGGAATGCAGTCTTGCAGCCCGCTCCTAACCTGGAAATTGACTGGATACTGAGAGGATTTCACCTCTGAGACTGACATTAAGATACTTAAGGTGTGTTTGTACATCCAAAGTGTGAGTTCGGATTTGCAAAAACATGTGGCAAACTAATAAGTGTGATTATTCGAGAAATGACCGAGGAGCTAAGAGCATCGGCGGCCGAGTTTCCTGCAGTCACTATTCTCGGGCCACGCCAGTCTGGCAAGACAACGCTTGCAAAATACGTATTCCCGGATTACCGATATATTTCTCTTGAAGATCCTGATACCAACCTTAGAGCCCACGATGATCCTAGGGAGTTGCTTTCCGACTTAGGTGATAGCGGCATTATTGGCGAAATACAAAAAGTTCCCGATATAGCTTCATACCTCCAAGGCTTCATAGATTCAAAACGTGGCAATGGTCGATATATTCTGACGGGTTCCAACCAACCAATACTGCGCAATACCGTTTCCCAGTCGCTTGCCGGGCGGACAGCTATCTTGGAATTAATGCCGTATTCATTTCAAGAAATTATGAAATACGACTCAATCCCAAACACTTATGAGCTTATTGTCAAAGGTTCATTTCCGAGAGTATATGAAGAGAACATAAGGCCGGAGAGATTTTATAATTCATATTTGCAGACATACATAGAGCGAGATGTTCGCCTGATGGTGAACGTCAAAGATGCTCTACAATTTCAGAGATTTGTTACTTTACTCGCCGCTAGAGTAGGTCAGTTGCTGAACTTTGAGTCGCTCTCGAACGATCTCGGGCTATCTTCAACTACTCTTCGAAACTGGTTTTCAGTTCTTAAAGCATCCTATGTGATCTACGAGCTTCATCCTTGGTATGCCAATATACGAAAAAGGCTCATTAAATCGTCGAAGGTCTATTTTACCGACGTAGGACTGGCGGCATTCTTGGTCGGGATACACAATTCTGATCAATTGAAGACTCACCCACTAAGGGGGAACTTGTATGAAAACCTCATAGTCACTGAGGTTCTCAAAGGGGCATTTAATAAGGGAGTCAGGCCGGAACTCTACTTTTTCCGCGACTCTACTGGAAACGAAATTGATCTTGTCGTCCAAATCGCAGGAAGATGGATTCCAGTTGAAATTAAGTCTTCGGCTACTTTTTCAAAGGACTTTGTCAAATCAATGAGTATGTTTAAAGGTCTCGGAGTTGGAGAAGTCGACAATGGTTTAGTTTTTTATAACGGTGAAGCCAATATAAGTTACAACGGCATTCCAATCTTGAACCCTCTTAATATCGGCACTCGATCACTTTGGGATGTAATTCAGAACCCAAATTAAAGTCAATCTTTGATACCAATATGAAGTGCATTTTGGGAAATCTATCGCGTCAGGGAATTTGCAATCGATTTGTCATTTTGTCTTTCTGGCAATCCGTATACCAATTTGGAAATCTCTCTATCTCGATACCATGGCAGAGTCTTGACAAATCTTGGTTCGGTTCCACTTGCAATTACTAAAAGTGAGTCTTTGTAACCTCTTGAAACTGCATCAGGTGGAAGGTTTCTCTCTTTAGTAGTTGAGTAGGTTACCGAATTAGATCCACTAGATGCAGGTGCTTTGACTGGCAGTCTTGCCATTGCACTAAGAGTTGTCACCAAGGCTTGTTTGCCACCAAGTCCCTGGGAGATTGATTTTTTGATGACATCTCGGTCACCGCTTAAAACAGAGATGTCCTCGATAGTCTTTCGATCAGATATTCCTGGAAATATTAGTTTGATCGGGAAAAGTGTGAGAAATCCTTCAGCTTCTTGGCCAAGCCTTGCTTTAGCCTGTGACAAGTCTTGCAAACAGGCAATTGTCACCACACCCTGTCCGCCGCCTTCAGCAATTAAACTCGTCAAGCCCGGCAATGGCGCAGTCTGGGCAACTTCGTCAAGTGCAAGCAGGAGTGGCGCTCGTTTGAAGGTATTTATTGGAAGGGACTGTAAATGTTGAGATTCAAATCTCTTGTAGGCACAGTGCTTAATCTCATCAATAAGCGATGACACTAGCGGTGCCACTAGGTGTTGCTCATCGCTGGGGGACGCCACATACAAAGTGTCAGATGAATTCACAAATGCAGACGGGGAGAAGTTTGAGTTTTTTGAAGAATTAATGGCTGCTTGTGAGTTGTAAGCACTTATCACTCCAGATGCCGTGGAGAAGATCCCTGAAAGCTCTCTAGGTTCTGTTGAAAGTAATCCTCGAAGAGTCATTAGTGCTCGAGAGCTCGGATCTAGTTGCTCTATTTTCTCGGCAAGTGAGGTTATGTCTCTTGTGACAATGGCATTTGAAACTTCTTCCATCGAGTAATTGCCTAATTTGGCCCCATATAGAAGAGGTGAAATAAGCGCCTGAGCTCGCTCAATCCAGTGGAAACTTTCATTTCCCAGTGGAGAGCCATGCGAGGAAAGCACCAAATTCCGGGTGACCCGGATGGCGTCTTCAAATGTGTTGCTTGCATTGACAGGTGACCACCTAAGTGTATTTAGACCACCTTTTCCCTGAAGTGAAGGCAGGGATCCCATTGGATCAAAAAGCCAGCAAGTGCCAATTGCTGACCGCGCTCTAGAAGTTGCCATCAATACGTCAGGTTTCGTGGAAGTGGACACTACCGCCCCGCTAGCGGCGAGTATAGAGGGAATGATTACAGAAGTGGTCTTTCCACTTCTTGAAGGTCCCAGTATCAAGACTGGGCGCTCAGGAGGACTATATAGCCTGTTGCCGGAGTTGTCTTGTCCGATAGGGATTCCGTGTCCAAGCGAGGAGCTTTGGTGTAAAAGAGAGTAGTAGGTGCTTAAATCCAGGTTATCCATGACTTTAATAAACAGGTCGAGTCTCTTCAGAGGTCACATTTAACCTGGATAGAGATAAACCATTTGCAAATGGAGAGAAATCATGGTAAAAATAGATTATTACACTAGCTATGTAATAATATGAAAACTTGGTGCAGAAGTTTTCTCAACTAGATCCCGTTGCCGAAAGTGAGTTGTAGATACTGTGTCTCAATTAGTTACTGACGTAGAGCCAACTGTTCCAGGTGGACTTGAGAGACTATGGAAGAGGCAACTTTCAAATTATCCAGGTAATGGTGCTAGAACCGGCTTTTTAGGGCTCTCAGTTGTCATCACAGTCGTCCTCTACTTTCAGCAGTACATAGCAGGGGCAATCGGACCTTCGATTATTTCATACTTCCATATTTCATTCCGCTATTACTTGTATGTCACAGTGCTTTCAAGCGCATTTGGCGCCTTTGCGTCTCTAGTAGCAGGATTGGCGGATCGGTGGGGGAGAGCAAATATTGTGGTCTATGGCCTGTTAGCTGCATCACTCATAACCCTTTTTGGTATTCCACATGCAAAAAGCGCCACTGAGTATGTGGCCTTTGTCTGCATGGTAGGCATTGTCGAAGGGCTTGTATTAGTTGCAACTCCTGCACTAATTAGAGACTTTTCTCCCCAACTTGGCAGGGGAGCTGCAATGGGATTTTGGACTTTGGGACCTGTCATTGGAAGTTTGAAGGTTTCCGAAGTTTCATCTCACAGTATTCCGCACTTACATGCATGGCAGGAACAGTACAGGATTAAAGAAAGAGTGGACATT
>JABEUL010000173.1 GCA_013044465.1 Acidimicrobiales bacterium | reverse complement strand
GGGTCGTAAACCCCGCATGGAAGATCACAGTGAGCAGACACCTCAAGAGGCTTCCATATACTATCGATTGTTGTGGAAATTATTGCTGATAAGCGCATATTTTTTCTCCTTAAGCGTTCGTTATTCAAGATCTTAATGGCAAGATCAGAGTGTCGGTCAAAAGCTATTTACATTAGTTGTTTGATGACAACTATAATTATAGTTGTATTCCTGGCGAGATACTTCAAAAGGGCCAAAGTAGAGGGAAACTCCATGTACCCAACCTTTAAGGCGGGCGATACAGTATTAGTTTCAAAGTCGAAGAGTTTCAAAGTCGGAGATCTGGTAGTTACAAGTCATCCCCATCACGGGAATCAATTAATCTTGAAAAGAATCCTGGATATAGAGGGCAATCTAGTCGAGCTAAGAGGCGATAATCCTCTTGAGTCCAGCGATTCAAGACAATTTGGCAAGGTGGACATAAGCTCGGTTAAGTACAAAGTAATAATGCCAAGCAGGTATTTTAATTAGTAGTGTTTTTAAACCATGTGCAAAAATATTGGGCAAACACGGGCTATGCCTTCAATCAAGCACTTGCTAGCCGGAAAAATATCTCTCCAAAGGCTAGGATATAAGCAATGGGAAATTTCTCTCAGTTCTGTAATTACTGTTGTATCAGTCTAAATAAAGTTGGGCAATTGCCCACCGAACCGAAAACTTTGTCTAAAGATGTTGGCCGCGGGCTAATTTGTAGTCGAACATCTTCAATGGCCGGACCCTTTGGAAATGGAATTTTAAATGGGAAATAGTGAGCCCTCAAAATTTAGCGAAAAAGAGGAACTTAGCCTTGACAACTTGGAAGATCTTATTAGAACTGCCAGCGGTTTAGGGGAAAGTGGCGTTAAAGAGCTCTCAATCACTGAACTACGCCATATGAGAGATGCTTTTCAAACCTGTGAGACTGCAATCTCTCTTGTCCGCCGAGTTTCACAAGGTTGGCTAGACATAGTTAATGCTGGTGTGGAGGCTAAGAGCCGAGGAAATGTATCCAGTGATTCTGAAATTAGCGCTTTAATTGAGCGACTTCCCGATATCCTTACATCCACATCACCTAAGCGCGGATCAAATGTGAGGCCACTTTCGGTTTCGACAACAGGGGTTGAGCATAATGAAAAACTGGAGCGGGAACTTATGGATCGTCTTGGTTCCTTTTTAGGCGGCAAGCCATTGGGCACATTATCAGAGTTGACAACTCCCGAAGCCAAAGAACTCTCAGAGAAATTAAGTGAATTTGAAAGGAATCTTTCGATAACTAGGCATCAGTGTCACCAAGTAATTGATTCTCTCCAGGACGAAATTGTCCAAAGATATAAGAGCGGTGAAGTTAGAGCGGATGAATGGTTAAATTGAATCGGATGGGTCCATTTGACGATCTCGGGGCTTTTATCCGAGATCAGAGAAGTGCTGCGAGACTTTCCGTAAGGAGGCTTTCTGAGCTTGCAGGAATTTCGAATCCGTATCTTTCACAAATTGAGAGGGGCCTGAGAAAGCCTTCTGCTGAGATACTCCAACAAATTGCAAGGGCACTTGCGATTTCTGCTGAGACACTTTACGTGAGGGCCGGTATCCTCGATGAATCTAGTGATACGCCTGATGTTTCGATTGCAATCATGGCAGATCCTAAATTAAGTGACGAACAACGCATGGCATTAATGCAGCTCTACAGGATTTTTCTAAGAAGCGACATCGTCGAGGGCGGTCCGAGCCAAGAAAGTATTTCTGATCAAACTAAAGATGACCTGGCAGATGTTGCTAATAGTCAAGTGGAAGAATAATGATCTTTAAACTTTTCGATGCGAAGTAGGGAAGTGATTTGACACGTTGCAATTTGAGCTTTCATGATGCTTGAAGCTAAGTCGAATTCATTAGGATAGCTGCGTGGCCAAAGTAGCAATTCTCTCGATGCACACCTCACCGTTGGATCAGCCAGGAATCGGTGACAGTGGGGGAATGAATGTTTACGTCAGAGAACTGAGTAGCGCCTTGGCCAGGATGAACAATGACTGTTTTATCTTTACAAGATCAGAGGACTATTTTGAAGTAATTCAAAGGGAACCAGGTGTAACAGTATTTAAAGTACCAGCAGGTCCCATTGGGGCCATCCCAAAGGAACAATTAATAGACGTCATTCCTGAATTTACGAAAAATGTTTATGAAATACTTCACGATCTTATGGATGAGGGACTCCAAATTGACGCCATTCATGCTAACTACTGGCTTAGCGGTGTTTCAGGTCATGAGCTAAAACACAAACTAGATGTTCCACTTATCTCTACTTTTCACACCTTAGATAGAGTCAAGGCCGAGGTTGTCACTGATTCGTCTTTAGAGATCGATATTTATAATCGAGCTGAAGCAGAAAGCGCAATTGTCAAGTGCTCAGACATCTTGCTCGCTTCATGTGAAGTGGAGTCAGACCAACTAGTCGAACTTTACAGCGCGGAGAAGTCAAGAATTGTAGTAGCACCATTGGGTGTTGACTTAGCTTATTTTTCTCCGGGGTATCGCCCGCAAGCCCGGAGATCACTTGGACTGGATGAAAGCAAGCCTCTACTACTATTTGCCGGGCGAATTCAGCCATTAAAAGGACTAGACGTTGCACTCCAAGCATTTGCAATATTAAGAGAATCGATGCCAGATGTTGGACTTTTAGTAGTTGGAGGACCCTCAGGAGCAGAGGGTGGCTATGAACTAAAAATGTTTCAGAGTCGAGTAAAGGAGCTTGGATTAGGGGGTTTTGTTCATTACATGCCTCCGGTTCCTCATGAAATTTTATCTACCATTTACCGTGCCGCAGATGTCTGCTTAGTTCCAAGTAGATCTGAATCTTTTGGTTTAGTTGCCCTTGAGGCCTCTGCGTGTGGAACTCCTGTTGTTGCTAGTGATGTAGGCGGACTTTCAACACTTGTGCTTGATGGAAACACTGGGTTTTTGGTAACTCCTGCAGACCCAAGTGGTTTTGCCAAGATGGCAGAGGTGATACTTAGAGATCCGGGGATAAAGAATGAACTTTCTATTAACTAAGTAGCTAATGCCAAGAGGTATTCGTGGTCGAATGCTGCCAAAATTGTCAGTTCTTCGATAGCGCAGAATTCAATGAAAACTCCTGTTTCTTGCGGAGTGTGAGTCGTTGTTTGGATCAAATGAAACTTTTAAAATTGCCGATGATGCAGAGGTCTCACAGTCTCGAGAAGTGATCAAAGATTGGCTGGAAACGCTGACTGATCGTTTTGCCGGAATGGTGACGGGAATTGACGGAGATTCTAAGAGATGGCTGGTGAGAACTAAAGGCCAGGTGAAAGAGTACACTACTGTTTGGTTTTCCCTTGACCAGAGGTCACTCCAGGTTGAATCACAGTTGATGCCAGCAGCTGAGGAAGATGTTGAAAGATGTTATGAATTCCTGCTTCGAAAGAATTCTAAATTAGTTG
>JABEUL010000172.1 GCA_013044465.1 Acidimicrobiales bacterium | reverse complement strand
AGTGGAAAGCCAACGGCGATTCTCGCTAAAACGGTCAAAGGGTGGGATTTAGGAAAAGGCATAGAAGCGAGAAATGCGGCTCATGCGGTCAAGCAGATGAAGGCAAAAGACTTAATCGAGTTAAGGGACCGACTTGGGTTAGAACAATATGTATCAAATGAGGCACTGAAAGACGACCTGCCGCCCTATATAAGGCCTAGTTCCAATTCTCCGGAGATCTCATACCTCCTAGAGCATAGACATGACTTAGGTGGATTTCTCCCTAAGCGGAATCTTTTGAAACCCAAACCTGAGTTGAACGCTCCTAGCCTTCTAGATGATTTTGTTGAAGGTTCCAACTCACAGCTAGTTTCAACTACTGGTGTTATGGCAAGAATCATTAGGAATCTTTCAAGAGATCAAGAGATCGGAAAACGAATAGTCCCAATCGTCCCAGATGAAGGGAGGTCATTTGGACTTGAATCCCTATTTAGCGAAATTGGAATATATGCACCTTTTGGTCAACATTACGTTCCAGTAGATGCAGATCTAATCTTAAAATACAGGGAGAGTTCGACCGGACAGATACTAGAGGAAGGTATTACCGAGGCGGGTTCGATGGCATCATTCATCGCAGCATCGACTTCTTGTGTCACTTTTGGCGAACCCATTATTCCATTTTTTATGTTTTATTCAATGTTTGGATTTCAGAGAATTGGAGATTTGATATGGGCACTTGGAGATATTAGGGGAAAAGGTTTCTTAGTCGGCACCACAGCAGGTCGCACCACCTACGCCGGAGAAGGTCTGCAGCACGAAGACGGGCACTCCCATCTAACCGCGCTTTCATACCCAGCAATTGTCTCATTTGATCCCTCCTTCGCCTACGAACTTGCCATTATTGTCGAGCACGGTATTGCAGATATGTATGGGCCAAATCAAAGGGATGTCAGCTACTACATAACTACATACAACGAAGCCTACCCGATGCCAAAAATTCCTGAACATTTGCAAGTCGACCAATTAAAAAAAGAGGTTATTTCAGGGATCTATAAGTACTCTGAGACCAAGAATGAGAAAGAGGACTCAAACAGCGAGAAGGTAGCTATTTGGTTTAGTGGTCCACTGGGCCCAGTTGCAATCCGAGCCGGAGAAATTCTCATTAATAACTATGAGATTGAAAGCGAGATGTGGTCATTGACTTCGGTAAAGCAATTGAGACAAGATGCCCTTGAGGCAGATAGCTTTAACCGTACAAGGGGCAGCCAACCAGAAAAGATTTCTAGAATTGAAGAAGTTTGCGACATAATTAAGTCTCCGATTTTGACAGTAACGGACTATGTCAGGTCACTGCCAGATCTCTTGGGTCCATGGATTAACTGTCCATTTATCACGTTGGGAACCGATGGCTTTGGACTAAGTGACTCGCGACCTGATCTAAGGGCATATTTTCAAATAGATGAGACTTCAATTGTTATTGCTGCTTTGCGCTCACTTGAGCGATATGGTGAAGCTGAGTCCCTTTTTAATAGCCACTCTGAACAATTGGGCCACGATAGTAGAAATTAAACGAAGAAGAGCTGTTATCCAAACTAAAATCTATTAGTGAAGACTTTTTTGAAAGAGGAATTTTATGACCAAAGCCGACGCTCCCACATTCAGTCCAACACTAAATGATGCTGCGAATAAACTATTGTGCAAAAATTCCCTGGCTCTTTTGATTGGAATGTTGCTTGACCAGCAGATTCCCATGGAAAGGGCATTTCAAGCTCCATTTTTACTCAGGGAACGCCTTAATGGAAAGTTAGATGCCAAAGTAATCGCAGTGATGGATCAACAAGACTTAGTTAAGATCTTTTCGCAAAAGCCTGCGCTACATAGGTTTCCAAACAACATGGCTACCAGAGTGCACGATCTGTGCTCAATTGTAGTTTCCACCTATTCAAATAAAGCTGAAAATATTTGGAAAAATGCAGACACCGGTCAAGAGGCTCTTGATGCTATTGGGGCACTTCCTGGATTCGGACAGCAAAAGGCCAAGATATTCCTCGCAATTCTAGGAAAGAGATTTAATCAGGGCCCCCCGGGTTGGCAAAAGGCATCGGATCCCTATGGAAAAACCGGTTCCCACATGAGTGTTGCAGATGTCGATTCGCCAAAGTCACTGGAACTCGTAAGAGAGTACAAAAAGTCCCAAAAGAATGCAGGGTAATTCCTTTTATGAGCACTATAGCGGGAGCCAATCTATATTTATGCACATCAGCGATGGGTGGTTTATCTCCACTACTTGAATTTGTAGAACAGTGTATAAAAGGTGGTGTCGACATTGTACAACTTAGAGACAAAGACATTACGGACGATGAAATTATTAGATATGGAAGGCAGCTGAGTGATTTATGCCACGAATATAAGGTGCCATTTATCCTAAATGACCGCCCTGATCTCGTCGCAGAAACACTGGCTGATGGCCTCCACGTTGGCCAAGACGACATGAGTGTTGCCGAGTGTAGAAAGATCATTGGAGACAAGATGATCCTTGGACTCTCGACTCATCAAGAATCTGAGCTAGTGGAAGCTAGTGGAAAAGAAATTAACTATCTCTCAGTTGGACCAGTTGTTCCTACTCCTACAAAACCTGGAAGACCTGGTACTGGACTTGACTATGTACGATTTAGTGCAGAAAAAATAGGAAACTCTATCCCATTTTTTATTACAGGAGGAGTGAGCCCAGATACAATACCAGAGCTTTATGAAAATGGAGCAAGGAGATTCGTTGTCGTAAGGTACCTCACCCAATCCGATGCCCCGCAAAAAAATGCGAGACTTCTAAAGGACGCGATTAAGCGTGCCCAGGAAATTGATGAAGAACTCAAGTTGGATAGCGCTTAAGTCACTTAGCTGTAGGGTCCAAGGAATATATTTTACACACGCAATAATTTATGTGTTTTTTGGCAAATCCCTAAATGGAGTGACCTTGTCATTATTGGGCTCCTTGGGAAGTCCAAGCACTCTCTCTCCAATGATATTGTGTTGAATCTCGTCAGTCCCTCCATAGATTGAAGGACCTTGGGCAAATAGAGCTAGTTCTGTAATCATTACCCGGAATGGATTTGGGAGAACTGATTCAAGTTCTTTCTGAGCATCCTTTGTATAACCATGTAATGTCCCATTCATACCCAAGAGTTCCAAACCTAAATCACGAGACTTTCTAAGGATCTCGCTCATCGAGAGTTTGGCCATATTTCCCATGCCCGGGATATCTTCACCCTTGGTCTTTAGAGCCTTTTGACGTTGGTTAGTAAAGCGAGCAATTTCATTTAAGGAATAAAGTTCGGCCAACTTTTGGCGCACCAAAGGATCCCTTATCTTCCCGGTTTGCTT